>DRBY01000015.1 GCA_011042755.1 Thermoproteota archaeon
ATGATGCCTGGCGTCTGGACCTACGAGTCTGTAGAGGCCTGGTACCCCGGTACCACATGGAACCCGTCTGGCGACGTGGCCTTCGTCGGAGACAGCGAGGGTCCCCTGGGGAGGACGGAGTACGCGAGCATGGGAGGCTGCTACTACGCGGCCAGGCTGGCCGTGGCGGAGGCGCTAGCTAGGGAGAAGAGACAGGCTAGGGTCATCGTCTGGAGGGAGATTCATAGAGATCAGCTCATGCCTCTGGGAGTGTGGCTCGTCAGGGAGAGCGTTCGAGCCGCGCTTAAGAGCTCTCCAGAGAGATTTTCGACGTTAGAGGAGGCCTTGAGAGAGGCAGGATCCTTCCTGAAGCTGCCGCTGAAGTTCTGGCTTAAGGTGTCCGATACCCTGTTTTCCTACAGGCAGGAGACGTTAGCGCCGTACCTCTGACGAACTCACCAGGCTATTTGCGTCGCTAACTCCTCTAGAGCCCTCAGCCTGTCTACCAGGCTCGGGTGCGTGGAGAATATCCCCAAGATCCTCTCTGACACAGTGGGTTTCTTCTCTAGCAGGGCCCTCTTGATCTCCTCAGGATCTACCGGAGGTAGAACCGGGTCAGAGATGAATAGAGGCCTGACCTGGGCGGCCTGAGCACCTATGTCTGGGTTGGAGTGCGCGGCTATCTTGATCAACGCGTCCTGAAGCTTCCTCGCGCCCCCCGGTACTACCAAGGCTGCGTGAGCGTCCGCGTAGTACTCCCTGAGCCTGCTGAGCCTGAGAGAGATGAGCCAGAGCACGGTGGCGAGGGCCACCGCTATACCCCCTGCTAGCAGGAACTCTCCACGCTCACTCCTCCTGCTCCCGAAGTAGGAAGAGTAGTAGAGCATCCTCCCGACGTGGTAGAGTACGGCAGGCAGGGTGGACGCGACCATCATGACCTGCATGTCCCCGTGGGCTATGTGCCCGATCTCGTGAGCGATAACGGCCTCAACCTCCTCTGGCGAAAGGGTCTTCAGCAGACCCTCTGTGACGGCCACTCTGTAGCCTGAGAATGGGGTTCCGTATGCAAAGGCGTTTGGGATCTTCAGCGGGACCAGCATGAGCTTCGGCTTTTTGATCCCGCTCTCTCTAGCGATATGTTCCACCACGGAGTGGAGCTTTGGAGCCTCCTCCGGCTTCAGCTCCCTGGCCCGGTACATCAGCTCGATTATAGAGGGAGACAGGATCCAGAGGAGGACGTTAAACCCAACGGCCAGCACTATAGCCGTGACGGGAGCCACGAACCGCAGCAGGACTGCGAATGCGAGAGTCGCAAGTCCTACCAGCAGAGCCATGGTGCCGAGCATCTCGAGCTTGAGCCTTCCTAGGTTGGATATTCTGGCCGCCATGGTCAGTAGGCCCAAACCAGACGTGGGATAAAAAGGAGGGGGCGAAAGGCGACTACGGCAGCTCGCCCACTATGGGCAGGCTGCCTATGCGGTCCACGAGCTTCCCCTCCATCCTTATCTCCAGCCTTACCGCCGATCTCGGAGGCCCTTGGAACGTCAGCGTGACCACGGCGACCTGCCCGGGTGGGATGTTAACTTCCTGAGTGCTGCTGTTGATGTAGCGATCTCCCATGGCCGCCACGCCAGCCGTGACGGTGAGGTTGGCCCACGCCTGGCCGAAGTTGGCCACGGTCACCACGACGGTCGCCGCCCTGGCGGACTCCTGCCATATCACGCCGATCCTGTCTCTAACCAGCACTGGGAGCGGGTAGTTCTCAAACTTCGGGAAGAGGAAGATGGGGTGCTCGTAGTCGAGGTACTCCGGGAGGAGTGGCTGCCCTAGCAGGTACCCGGGTTGCGTGGCGTCGATGTAGTAGTATGTGGTGCCATTGACCTCCCAGCGCAGCCCCTTTCCGCTCTCGAGCGCTATCCCCACGCCCATGTGGCCGGCTGCGAAGCCCGGCTTACCCCAGATTATGATCAGCGTTACGTTATAGCCCATCTCCATGTAGAGCGTCGCCAGGAGTATGGCGTGGTCCTCGCAGTCGCCCGCAAAGTCCAGCAGGGTCTCTATCGGGTACCTGGGGTACTCGCCCTCCGCCATGATGACGTCCTTCTCTAGGCTGTAGGGGATGCTCTGGACGAAGGCCGCCAAGAACTCTATGGTCTGGATCTCGTCGAAGCCCTCAGAACGCGCCATTGCCAGCAGCTTGTTCAGCAGGCTCCGCAGGTAGGGTCTCGAGAGTGGGTCCGAAGCCAGCACCGCCCAGTCCTCGTAGGGAATCGTGTGCTCCATGCTGGTGTAGTAGAGGTAGAGATCCCTCGGCACGGTCAGCCCTAGGGAGTACTGCTTGCCGGCGTAGGTCCACCTGAACTCCCTGCTGGCAACGTCCGCGGTCTTGTAGCCAAACGGAGAGACCTCAGCTATCCTGCTTGGGTAGAGTATCCAGTCTTGGTAGCCGCCCGACTCGAAGAGCAGGACTGCCTGGTAGGTCTCCTCTCTGGTGTGGCCAGCTAAGACTACGTAGTGCCTGCCGTTGATGTGCCTCACGAAGAAGTTGAGGTAGCCGGCTACCCTCCTGAGCAGACCTTCCTCGTCGGCCGTCAGGAACTGAGAGGATATGTTCCCCACTCCCTCGTAGGCGTCTGGGCCTCCGAGGATGAATACAGCCGTGGCTGAAGCCTCTACACTCTCCAGCTCATCTGCCGAGACGATTTGGACCTCAGCGCCTCTTCCAGCTAGGAACTGGGCCAGCAGCTCCGCTGCAGGCGCATCCACACTGTTCGAGACTATGATCGCGTGAGGCCCAGAAGATCTCGCGGGAACTGCGTGAACCGCGAGGGTCAACACTAGGATCAGAGCGCACGCGAACTTGTGCATCACTATGCGCATAATGCTGGGAGTAATTAGTCTTCTCGTGACGGCGATGCTCTTTTTTCTGGAGAGTCTGTGGGCGGCCTCTAGGGTAACCTTGTGCAGGATGGTCGCCGCGATATCGCCCGAGCCTCTGCCCATCTACGCGCCCATAGAGATGGTCGATATCCTAGCCAGTCTGGCCCTGAGAGGTAGGAGCAGAGATGGCATGGGCCATCCCCACGGCTGGGGCATGCTGGCCTTTTTGAGAGGTCAGCTAGTGGCTTACGTCAGGTCGCTGAAGCCAGCGTGGCAGGCTGAGTTCAGAGAGGGGTTCAGAGCCGATCTGCTCCTCCTCCACGCCAGGAGGACCTCAGTGGGCGAGGTTCTGATAAAGAACACTCACCCATTCGTTAGGCTTCACGAAGGGAGGCTGTGGGGGCTCGCGCACAATGGAACGATAGAGCGCTGGGAGGCGCTTGTGGGAGATCGCCGGGGAGACATGCTTGGAGATACCGACAGCGAGGCTCTCTTAGTATACCTCTCGTTGGCTGGCAGTCTAAGGAACGCAGCAGCAAAGCTGCGTGAACTCAGAAGCAGGATCGAAGAACTTGGGCTAAAGTCAGCTACCAACATCCTGACAGATGGAGAAAGCCTGCTCGCCTCGAAGGCTACGGCGGAGGGCGAGAACGCGTGCACGCTCTACTGGACCACTAGGGACTGGGGCGGAGTGGAGTCTCTGGTGCTCTCCTCCGAGCCAATAAGAGAGTGGGGGGATAAGTGGGAGGAGGTACCCAACTGGTCGTCCCTCTTGGTGAAGAAGGCCAGGGGAGGGCTTCTAGTGGAGTATGTCTGAGCAACTCAATCTCCAACGACGGTGACTACGACCCTTCTGGTACGAGGCCCATCGAGTTCTACCAGAAGGACGGATTGCCACGTCCCCAGCATGAGGTCTCCTTTTGAGACCGGGATGGTTACCTCTGGCTGCATGACCATTGAGATGATGTGAGCGTGAGCGTTCTGTTCACGGGAGAATCCAGCGTACTTCGCGTTGTGTCTATAGTGAGCATCGAGAGGGACAAGCCTTGACAGCGTCTCTAGGAGATCTTCCCAGAGATCTGGATCTGCCTCGTTGACCGTGACTCCAGCCGTCGTGTGGCCTAGCCAGACGTTAACGATGCCCTCACGCACTCCACTCTGGGCCACCAGCGACCGAACCTGCCTCGTTACGTCGATCACCTCCAGCCTCCTCTTGGTCCGGATCTCCGCCGACCCTCTCCAAACGGTCAATTCATCTCACCGCACTCACCTGTCAAGCCCAAGGTAAAAGAGGTTGGGGGCCGCTCTAATGCTGAAGAAAGCATCTCCTCATAAAAGAGGCGCCACAAGGCTCCGATGGCCAGCTGTCTGGGGTTTTAACCTATCATATGACACCATCAACCCGGGACTTTCAGCCTGGTGAGGTGTCGGCTTGACAAGCATAGAGCGAGCAGTAGAGGGGCTCCCGGAGACGGAGAAGCTCTACCTCACCGACTCGTATGTGAAGACCTGTTCAGCGACCGTAATCCGCATAATCAAGCACAGAGGGGCTAGGAGGCACATAGTATTGGATAGGACAGTATTTCACCCTTTGGCTGGAGGCCAGCCGAGCGACACCGGGCTCATCGAGGGAGAAGGCTTTAGATTCCAGGTCAAGAAGGCCCTCCTGCACAAAGGAGTCGTTCTTCACTTCGGCAAACTGACGGGAAGAGAGCCAGAAGAAGGGGAGTCCGTAGAGTGCGTGCTCGACTGGGAGAGAAGGTACCTCGTAATGAGGCTACACACGGCAGGGCACATCTTGGACGCGGCAGTAAGCGAGTACTTCGGCAGGTGCGTCGACACTCTTGGAGCAAACCACGGGCCGCCTGCCGCCTACGTTG
This sequence comes from Thermoproteota archaeon, assembly GCA_011042755.1. Next base: position 4,740 of record DRBY01000015.1, read on the forward strand.
ACTACGACCACGCTCCTCCTGACGCTAGGGCTCTGGCCTCGATAGAGGAGAGCGCCAACCGCATAGCCGCCTCGGATCTCGAGGTCAAGATCAAGTTCGTTGAGGCAGAGAGGCTCGCCGAGGAGGTCTACAATGCTCCTAACTTGGATAGGTTGCCCAAGGCTTCGAGCTACAGGATCGTAGAGATAGTTGGCGTGAACGCAATACCGTGCACGGGGACGCACGTGGTCAGGACCAAGGAGGTGGGGAGAATCGAACTCTTAGGTCTCGAGGAGTTGAGCAGGGGGTTTCGGCTCAGGTATCGCGTGGTCTGAAAGTGGAACGTGGTAGCTGTATCCCCGAACAGTAGCTTCCGCACTTCCGGGGAGAACGTCTGGAGTCGAACTACGATCGACTGCGGTGCTTCCGCCGAATTGTGGAACTCCTTTTTAGATCACCACATCCCCCTCTTCCCGCTTTGAAGACGGAAAAGCTAGCAGAACTCCTATCATTGGTACTGTCTCCCTCGACGCTTGGCGCCCTCGCCGCCGCGGCGCTCGTCGCGAGCGAGACGGCAGAGGCTACTCTGGCGCCTCTCATCGGGTTCGGCATGGGACTCGTGTTCCTTGGCATCCTTCCGGCAGCCCCCGTCGCTGCCGGAGACGGAGTCAACGGCCTGAGCGGCACGAGCATCACGGACAAATCTCGAAGAGTTGCTCTCCTGCTCTGGACAGCTCCGGTGTATGCAGCCGGCGCGCTGGCATTCCGCCTGATAGGCTGGACGAGTCTCTCCTTCCTCTCAGTCAGCTACTCTCTCGCGGCCCTCGCGCTAGCCGTTACAAGCACTAGAGTGAGGGTCAGCCTTCACGCTGCCGGGCTGGCCGTCCCGGGGGTTACCCTCGCCCTCCTCAGAGGAGTATGGTGGCTATTCTCCCTAGCACTCGTGATCCCAGTGGCTTGGGCCAGGATAAAGCTCGGGGTGCACACTCTTGCCCACGTGCTCCTGGGCGCCGTTATAGGAGGTCTAATCCCACTCCTGATCTGGTTCCTGTAGCCTCAAGCGTATCGCCGACGCGTAAGAGCAAGCGAGGAGCACACCAACCAAGAGTGAATCCACTCCGGTCTCGATGGAGACCGTCAGATAGGCGAGGGCCAGCGCCCCCGTGGCACCCGAACCAGCTGACCCGAGCAGAACCCCTAAGAGAAATGTCTCCACCATGCCGAATACTCCAAAGTCGCCTACAGGCTGCCCCATGAAGAAGTAGGTGTACCTCGTCGTTCCCCTCCCGAATAAGCTCGCCACTCTCCTCCTGGGGTCCAGCGACAGTATGAGCTGACCGCCGTAGAGGCCGGTTGGCAGGCTGGCAGTCGCGATCTCTTCGTAGACCCAATACGTAAAGGCCACTCTGTGCAGAAGCCCCAGCAGATCTGGAACGCCCTCCAACCCTCTGAGCGCCCCGAGGAGACCAGCTCCGGCCGCCAGCACGGCCAGATAGCTCAGGATCTGTCTCCTCCCTCCCTGAGCCGAGGCCCAAGCCAGCACCGGCAGCAGTGCGTACGAGCGAAAGCCTGTTAGCAGGCCCATTGCTGAGGAAATTGCTGCGACCCAAGCCTTGCCAGAGAGCGCTGAGGCTGCCGTCAGAGCTAACGCAGCCGAGCCGAAGAGCCTGGGGACAGGGCCAGACCTGGCAGACGCAGTGAGAAGGGGGAGTCCGTAGAGAGCCCACCCAATCAGGAATAACGCAACCCCGATTCCTAGGGCTGCGCCGTACGCTTTTGGCGATGTCGGGCTGGAGAACCCGATCCAGGCGTCAACGCGATCCCTCAAGGCGATGAACAGAACAGACAAAGCTACGGCGGCACACACGCCTAGGGGGCTGGTCCTGAGAACAGATATGGCGAGAACCGATAGAGAGGCGGCGTACAGAACTTGCGGGATCCTCGGCCGCATCGCGTAGCCTAGCGCTAGAGATGCCCATCCGCCAGCAGCCAAGAGGAGCGGAATTACCCTAACCTGTCTCCCAGACGATGTGAGCGTCAGGGCGGCAGAGAACACGTAGCTCCAGTAAGCAATTGAAAATAGGAGGAGGGTTCTGTATCTCTTACTGCCTCGCTCCCCCCCTTCAACGGCCATTAGGGCACCTCAGAGCTTTATGGCGAGGGTGAGTTCAGGAGCAGCGTAAACCCTGATCTTCCTGCCCACCGCAACAGGCACTTCGGGATCTACCTCGATTATGAACGGCTCTCCTCCATCCCTAGCTTGGACCCTCTGCGCGTTGCCTAGGAACGATACGTGATAGACCTCGACCTCGAACTCGTTGGAATCTGGGGTCTCGGGATTGAGCTCGAAGGACTCTGGCCTTATCATCACGAGCACGCGGTCTCCCACGGACGGCGGGCTCTCTGGGTGTGATGGAACCGCCAGGATCTCCTTTCCAATAGAGGGGATCTTCACTCTGAGCCTCCCAGCGTCTTCTGCAATCACCTCGCCGTGGAGGAATGTTCCCTGGCCTATGAACCTGGCCACGAACTCGTTCTGAGGGTGCTTGTAGATCTCCTGAGGCGTCCCTATCTGCATGACCCTGCCCTGATTCATTATCGCGATCCTGTCGGAGATGCTCATCGCCTCCTCCTGGTCGTGAGTGACGTAGATCGTCGTCACTCCCAGCTCTCTCTGGAGCTTCTTCAGCTCTGCCCTCATCTCGATCCTCAGCTTGGCGTCGAGGTTGCTGAGGGGCTCGTCGAAGAGCAGCACCTTCGGGTTTATCACGATGGCTCTGGCGAGAGCAACCCTCTGCTGCTGACCGCCGGAGAGCTGGTGAGGCGTTCTCTTCTCCAACCCCTCTAGCTTGACGAGCTTGAGGACCTCAAGCACTCTCCTCCTGATCTCGTCCTTCCTGTACCCCCTGATCTTCAGCCCGTAGGCGATGTTGTCGAAGACATTCATGTGGGGCCAGAGCGCGTAGTTCTGGAACACCATCCCCGTGTCTCTCTTGTGGGGCGGAACCTCGGTCATGTCTTGGTCGTCGAAGTAGACCTTGCCCTCATCCGGGAGTTCGAGCCCAGCTATGCACCTGAGGAAGGTGGTCTTGCCGCAGCCTGAGGGGCCCAACAGCGTGAAGAACTCGCCGTCCCTGATCTCTAGCGTCACGTGGTCTACTGCCATAACCTCTCCGAACCTCTTGGTCAAGTCGACCGTCCGTATCCTGACCATACGATCACCCTCAGACTCCTATCAGGGCCGTCGCCCTCTTCCTCAGCAATAAGTTTGCCCCAACGATGAAGACGAACTGCAGGGCCATCAGCATGAATCCCATGGCCGCCGGCTGGAAGAGCCCTCCAGCCAGGCCGTGGAAGAGCATGTCATACATCTTCCAAGTCATCGGAGCGTCCCTGTGGTTGGCGTCGCCCACCACGATCCCCGTGCTGACCTCGGACATCGAGTAGATGAACGAGAGCATCCCGCCAGCCAGCACGTTCAGCAGGATCAGTGGGAGGATTATCGTGAAGAACGTCCTCGTCCTACTGGCTCCGACGGTCCAGGCCACCTCGTCTAGAGTCTTGTCCGTCTGTTCCAGCCCTGAGAAGACCGCTCTTACAGTGAAGGGTATCTTCCTGACAGTGTAAGCTGCAATGAGCAAGGGTGCCCCGCTTATCGTCGGGCTAAGAGGAGTACCCAGGTAGGTCAGGAAGAGGCCGGTGGCTACGGCGATGCCGGGGACGGCGATTGGCAGCGTCACCAGCAGGTCCAGGGCTTCCATCCCCGGAAGGTGTCTCTTCCTAGAGACGAGGTAGGCCGCGCTTACGCCCAGCACCACCATGAGCAGCGTGGCCACGCCGGAGAACACCAAGCTGTTCACTATGCACCGCCTTGCCTGTTCGTCGGCGAGCACGGCCCTGAAGTTGTCGAGAGTGAAGCTATCCGGCAGGATGGTCGCGCCCCACTGCTTGGCAAAGGCGAGCAGGGTCACGCCGATGTGGGGCAGCGTGGCGAAGAACAGGACACCGAAGACGAAAAGGTACACAAGGACCGTCACCTTGAGGGAGAGATTCCTCCTTCTAGGCCTCCACACTCCACCCTTCCCGAGCATGGCGTACCTCTTGAGGCTCACGTACCTCCTGACCGCGATGAACACTATGGCGGAGATCACTAGAAGGATTAGGGCGAGAGAGGTAGCCTCCTGTGAAATCAGGCCCGCCGGAGTGAATATCCTGTTGAATATCTGGAACGTCAGCACCTTCTCCGCGGTCGTCCCCTTGAAGACTATCGGGGTTCCCAAGTCTTCCAGTGCTAGAATGAAGACCAGCAGGGCTCCGGCCTCTATTCCAGGAGTGGCCAGCGGGAGCGTCACCGTTCGGAAGAGCTTGAAGCCAGAGGCCCCCATGTTCATGGCCTGCTCTTCCAGCGACGGATCTATGCTGATCAGCGCCGTGTAGGCATTCAACATGACGATAGGATAGAAGAGCAGTGTCTGAACTAGGATCACGGCTGGCAGGCCTGTTATCTCTATCTTAAACGGCGTTATGTTCAAGACGTCGTGAAACAGGACATTGAGCACTCCGTCGGCGACGATCATCTTCTTGATTCCTATGGCCCCGACGAAGGGAGTGGACAGGAGGGGTATCAAGGAGATTATTCGCAGCGCCTCCGATCCGGGGAACTTGTACTTAGCGAAGATGAAGGCCAGCGTGAATCCCAGTATGGTCGAGAAGAGGGCCGTGCACGAGGCCACGACCAGCGAGTTGACGAGGACCCCGAAGTCCCACCCCTTAATGTAGATTATCTTGATGACCTCTCCCGAGGGTCTCGTGTATTGAATGACCTCGTAGAATGTCCCCCTAATTCCCTCAATCGATATGAAGGGTGGGCTTCCCGTCAGGTGTATCCTGAGGGGGAAGTAGTACTTGTCCTGAAGTATGGACTTGAGCATGTCTAGAGAGAATCCGCCTGTGGCCGAGTAGAAGGACCTGAGGATCACCATGGTCAGCGGTACCAGCATGAAGGCCACAAAGACGCTCAGGACTAGGATCAGCTGGGTCCAGGAGAAGGCGTCCATCTCCCACTTGAACCTCCTGTATGTGAGCTTCAGTCGAGCGTACAGGCCTGCGACTTGCGCTGACATGAAATCCTCACCGCCAACTACACACGAACGAGACTTGAGCCACGGAATAAAAATTGAGGGGAGGGGTCTCACGGATCTGGGATCTGCTCGTAGAGTGACTCGTATCTCTCTACGGCCGCCTGCCTCCAGATCGACTGCATCTTAGACGCGAACGTCGGGTCGTCCCTGAGCTTCTCATTGATCTGCTTGGCGTACTCGATCGTGAAGGTGTAGGTCTCGCCATCTTCCGTCCACGTGAGCGGCTTTCCTAGCTCGTAGGAGAACCTCTCGAACTCCTCTTCAGACATCTTCCCAGCCATGTAGGCGTCGACGAGCTTCTTCCAGGTCTTGACGAGTTCGTCGTGAGTGTCGCAGAGCACAGAGTCGAAGTAGTACTTGAGGGAGAAGAGTATCTCCGTGGCCAGATCCTCGTCGAAGTGTATTCCTATGTTGTTCACGGTGGCCTCGTAGGCCTCCTTGAGGTCAGGCCTGGACTGGCCCTCCGGTGTGTCAAACACATCCGCCCTCACGGGCATCCTGTTGATCCTCTCGTCCAGCCAGAGCTTCTGACCCTCAACCGAGATAACCCACCTTATGAAGGCCTGGGCCGCCTCCGGGTGCTTCGAGGTAGACAGGAGAGCGATCGGGTCTCCGTTCACTATGGACTCGTTGAACGGGAGGACGTACTTGACCCCCGGGAACTCTATCTGAGCCGAGTAGCCGTAGAAGTCTATCATTATGCCTAGCGGCGTCTCTCCCGTCTCCACGGCGGTCAGAGCCTCAACGGACCCTCCGTAGGGCCTGCCGTTTGCCGCCATCCTGGTGAGTATAACCCAGCCCCGCTCCCAGCCGAACTTCTGCAGTATTATCTGGTAGATCCTGGTGTGAGACGTCGACGTCAGGGCCCTAGCGTAGGAGATCGCCGGCTTGGGGAGTATCTTAGCTAGCTCTGGGCTCGCCAGATCTTCCCACACGCTAGGCGCTGGGAGGCCGTACTGCTCCAGCACCGGGTAGTTTATCGAGAAGCCGAACGAGGAGATGGCAGATGCCACCCACATCAGCTGCCCGTTCTCGTAGTGTTTCATCTCGGCTCCTCCGATCTCGTCCGGCAGCTCGTCCACGACCGCGAGAGTATCCGGATCCGTGATGGGGGCCACTAGGCCCATCCTGATTAGCTCATTGAAGAGCGCGGGGCCTCCTCCCCAGGCCACGTCGCACTCCTGCTTGACTATCGTGTCCTTCCAGAGGGCGGGGTGAGGGCTGAAGAACTGAATGTCCACGATGTCGTACTTCTTGGCCAAGTCGGTCTTCAAGAATTGCTGCTTTGTGAGGAGCTGTATCGTGCTGGCGTGCCTCGTGATAACCTTGAGGACGATCCCCTCGGTTGGAGCGCCGGATGGGGGCGGGGTCTCAGGTCCTCCTCTGCCTCTGAGGGCCAAGCCAATACCCGCGATCACTATCACGAGTGCAACAATTGCGACGAGGTACTTCGCTTCCAAAACGCACCACCCCGGGTCACTATCAATGCCGAGAGCTTTCACTATAAATGGTCACTTGAGGAGGCGTTTCATAGCCCTCTTGGTACTTGCGCGTTATCTCTCCTATCAGCTTCGTACAGATCTCTGCGCCATTCATTCGCCGTGGGAGCTCTTGCAGAGACTCTCGTGGGTACCAGGAATGCTCGTCCAGTTCGGAGAAGATCGACAGAACTGCTCAGAGGGTAGGCGGGCATCTACAGAGGAATTCGCCATTGCTAGAGATCGTAGCATGAGAACAGGTAGAGCGAATCTAAAAAAGAGAAAGAAGGGGGGCTCTCACTTCCTCTTGAGGGCGAGAGCAGCCGCTGCCACCACGATGATGACCACTACCACGCCGATGGCGATGTAGGTCATCGGCAGGCCGGCGCTCTCCTCGGTGAGACCCCAAGCGAAGGCGTTCCTGACGAAGATATCTCCCTGCAGGCTGACGCCGTGATACTCCTTGGTGATTATTACCCTGTCGCCCAGCAGGGACTCTCCGGTCACTATGACCTTGCTGTACTTGTTCCCGACCTTTATCTTCTCGGCGGCGGCCTCAACGAACTGGCCGTTCTCGCCGACCGCGTGGGCCCTCGGGTCGACCCCGTCGTGGCTCACCACGGTGCCGCTGGGCGAGGAGCGGTAGAGCCATGTGCAGGTCTCGCCGTTGTCGACCTCGCTGAACGGCACGAACTGGCCGTTCTTGTAGCCGACGACGAAGGTCGGCCCGTGGAACAGGACCTTGTCGGCTCCAGCGGTTATCTCGCCAGCCCAGCCCTGGGTGTTGCGCTCGTAGCTGACGACCCTGTAGCCAGCGCCGGCGTTGGACTCCGGGTCCTCGAGGCTGGCGTACTCCAGCCTGAGGCTGGAGCCTATGGCCTCAAGGATCTTGTTGGGCTCGCCAGCCTTGAAGGACGTGTCCTCTGGGTTCAGGTACGGCTCGACGTAGTCGGAGTCGGCTCCGACCCACAGGAACTTTCCTCCCTGCTTGAACCAGTTCGCTATGGCCTGAACCTCTGCCGTCGAGAATCCGCTGTCGTAGTCGTACATCTTACCGATTACCAGGGCGTCAACGCCCTCTAGAGCGGATGGCGTTATCTCGGTGAGCAGGACTACCTTGTAACCTGCATTGGTCAGCAACTCCGTGAGGTTCCCGAGGTTCCACTGACCCCAGTCAGTCTCAAGATCCTTCACTCTACCGGGAGTGACATCTAGCGCAACGACCTTCTGGTCCTGTGCAAAGACCGTGGTACCAGCCCAGAGACCCACAGATGTGGCGAAGAGGGCCACCAGCGCAACAGCAAGTAACTTCTTCATC
>DRBY01000077.1 GCA_011042755.1 Thermoproteota archaeon
GGCCGCCCTCTTCAGGGCCTGGAGGAAAAGGAGAGGCGCTAAGGCACCCCTAAGGTACCTGGAGGAGGTCTGGGGACGAGAGTAACCCTCGGAAGCCGGTGGCTGGCCAGGAGAGAAGCGGGGCATCCCCGAGCCGCCTGGATGTCCTGAAGGGCGCACTTTTATATGATATGAAGGTCTCAGCTTCACACGATGGAAGGAGTAATTGACACAATTGACACAATAGCCCGCACCCTCGGGCTCAGGCCGAGGGCGGCCGAGATCCTTCACCTCCTAGCCAGGGAGGGCGAGCTTACCATATCCGAGGTGGCCAGGGCCCTCAGCATCTCTCGAAGGGCCGCGCACGACTGGCTTCACCACCTCCTCTCCAGGAGGCTGATCAGGCGGCGGCCAGTGGAGAGGGAAGGCAGGCTCTCCTATGCCTACTTCCTGCCTCCCCCGTCGGAGCTGATCCAGGCGGCCGCTGATCACCTGAAGGAGAGGCTCCGAGAGTTGGAGCGCCTGCTAGAGGGAGGTGACCGGATTGAGTGACCTGGCCGGATCCGTCGGGACCTTCAAGAAGGTCATCGAGAGCCCTGTCTCTAGGGTGCTGCTCCGGAGGCTGATGACGGAGTGCCCCGGAACTGGAAAGACTAGACTCGAGGTGGCCCTAGAGGTCATCGCGGGAGTCAGAGACCGAGAGGGGTTGCCGGTGATCTGCCGGACGGCCGCGAGGCTGACCGAGCTCGTGCTCAGGATGGGCGCCAAGGCGTTCGGGGCCGACTTTTCCGAGCTGAGGGACAGGATGGGCGAAGAACACTGGAGGAGGGCGCTGGCCAGCGTGGTCAAGGGGCTAGAGGCTTTCGGCGTTCGGAGGCCATTCGTGCCCGGAGCCCCCTTCTTAGTGGTCTGGGACGTGACCTACGCCTGTAACCTCAGGTGTAGGCACTGCTACGCCAACGCGGGCAGGCCCCTGGATGACGAGCTGACGACGCAGGAGGCGAAGAGGGTCATCGACATCCTGCGCAGGGCAGGAGTCGTGGCGATTGCGTGGTCCGGTGGAGAGCCCCTCGTGAGGCCCGACATATACGAGCTGAGCAGGTACGCGTACGAGAGCGGGTTCTACGTGGCCATGGCTACGAACGGCACGCTCATAGACGAGCAAACCGCCGACAGACTCTGGGAGTCCGGGGTAAGGTTCCTGCAGATAAGCCTCGACGGGGCCTCTCCGGAGACCCACGACGGATTCCGAGGGGTCCCAGGCGCCTGGGAGAGAGCTGTGAGGGGAATAAAGGTCGCGGTCAAGAGGGGGTTCTTCGTCAACGTGGCGACGACGGCGACCAAGCTGAACTACCGGGAGATCCCTCAAATCGTTGACCTCGTGCGGGAACTCGGCGCCCAGTGGTTCATGGTATACAACTTCGTGCCCACGGGCAGGGGCGTGTTCATTGATCAGTTCGACCTCTCGCCGGAGGAGAGGGAGGAGCTGCTCAGGTGGCTCTGGGAGAAGCTGAGGGAGGGAGGGAGCCCGAAGGTGCTGACCACGGCCCCTCAGTTCGCCAGGGTGTCCCTGCAGGCGGAGGCGAGGGAGGGTGAGTCGGACAGGCTGGTGCTGCCGACCCACTTCTACGACGCCGAGCTGGGCGGGAGGCTCAGGAGCCTGGCCGACTTCATCGGCGGCTGCGGGGCCGGCAGGTTCTACATCGGACTCTCGCCCAACGGGGACGTGAGGCCGTGCGTGTTCTTCCCGAAGACCCTGGCAAACGTGCTCGAGTTGGGAGACCGCTTCGAGGAGTGGTGGCGTACCGACGAGTTCCTGTGGAAGCTCAGGGATAAGGACTCCCTAAGTGAGCCCTGCGGGACCTGCCCGTTCAGGTACGTGTGCGGCGGGTGCAGAGCGAGGGCCTACGGATATTTGAGAGACCCGCAGGCGCCAGACCCTGGGTGCATCATCGTCGCGAAGGCGCGAGAGATCAGGGCCACATGAGCTGCTGTCGGCCCCGGCGCACTGACTAGGGCGCCGGGGCCAGACCGCGCCGCGCTTAGCATGCAAGGCAATGTAAGCTACGATAAGTGAGCGATCCCACACCTCCTCTTAGAGAGATCCAGCCTAATCAGAGGGAAAGGGACCCCTTCACTAGTAGACCGAAACGGGTCCTGATGCGCCTCGCAATAGGTGACGCCTGTTGAGCAGCCGGTCTCGGGAGAATCACATTGTGATTAGTCCCGGCGCATGATGGAGGTAAGGGTACGTTCGTACCACCCAGCTCAAAACTGAGGGTGGGGCTGGCTCAGAAAACATAGGTCTAGGAGATGGAGATTAGGATGCCTACGTCATCCTCCCGGTAGATCTGAGATTAACTCAGAGAGAGCTAGCTCTTTAAGCTTCTCTGAAGTTGGCACGCCGTTAGAGTCCCAACCTCTGAGTTCATAGTACTCATCCAGCATGCGGTCGAGCATTTCTCTCGTGATCACGTTTCCGGCGCCTGGGCCGTCAGGCAGAGGCTCCTCCATAATCCTGGGAGGCAGCGTGTCGTCCTTCCTGCTCACACCCTCCCTCACATTGAACATCCTGGTCAGGTTCCATATCCTCTCGCCAGCCCTCAGGTACTCCTCCTCTGAGAAGTCGAAGCCCGTGGCCGCGTTCAGCATATCCACGAAGTGACCTACCTCCAGCGGAGCGAAGTCGCACAGCACGAGGGAGAAGCAGGCCGCCCTCTCGTCCTGCGTCTCCTTAACGAATTTGGCCCTGCCCTCTATCGAGAATCTGGGCCCGAGCCTACCCTCGATCTCCGCCCTGACGGTCCAGGCGCGCTGGTGGCATCCTCCCCTGTCCGACGTGGCGTAGGCTAAGGCCATTCCGAAGGATCCCCTGGGCTCGTATCCAGGCAGCTCCATGCCCTTCACATGCATCGCGAACCTCTCCGAGCCCCTCCCAAGCTTCTCCGAGGCCCTCTTGACCCCCTCTGCTAGGAGATCACCGAGCCCCTCGCGGTACGCTATCCTCCCGACCATCTCTATCATGGCGTCTGCGTTTCCGAACCTGAGGTCTAGCCCGCCGGTATCCTCGCCGGTGAAGATCCCCCTCTCGTAGCACTCCATGGCCCACGCGATCACGTTTCCGGTTGAGATCCCGTCCAGCCCGAGCTCGTCGATCAGCTGGGCGGCCCTAGCCACGGCTTCTATGGGGGCCACGCCACAGGCGGAGCCCATGAGCGCTATCACCTCGTACTCGGGGCCCTCAACGGCGGTGCCCGCGTACTTGCCAGACCTAACCTCGCTGTACTTCCCGCAGGCTATCGGGCAGTTGTAGCAGGCCCTGTCTGAGACAACGATCCTCTCCCTCATCGTCTCCCCGGTGATCTCGTCGGCCCTCTCGAATGTCGACCGCTGGAAGTTACGCGTCGGGAGGATTCCCATCTCGTTCATTGGGCCCACCCAGAGCGGCGTACCGTACCTCCTCCTGATCGGGATGAATGAGTTGGAGCTTATCGCCTCCATGGCCCTCTTTACGGCCTCCCTGAACTCCTCTGGCTTTGCATACTCCATCCTGCCCGTGCCCCTGACGGCTATCGCTTTCAGCATCTTGGAGCCCATGACAGCTCCGGCACCGCCCCTGCCGGCCTGCCCTCCCCTCTCCGGCTGGAGGTGATGATCTATCGCTATGCAGGCGAACCTGACAAGCCTCTCTCCGGCAGGGCCTATGCTGGCGACCCTTAGCCTCCTGTCTCCGTGCCTCTCCCTTATCGCCTGGACCGTCTGAACTGTGGTCAGGCCCCAGAGGTCTGCGGCATCCAGTATTTCGACCTCGTCGTCCCTGATGAGGAGGTACTTTGGGCTATCCGCCTTTCCCTTTATAACGAGAGCGTCGTAGCCGGCGAACTTCAGCTCTGGCCCGAAATGACCCCCCACCTGGCTGTCTAAGAAGATGCCAGTGAGTGGAGACTTTGTCACAACGGCAAACCTGCCAGAGGTGGGCGCCTCCGTCCCGGTCAGAGGTCCGGTGGCAAATATCAGCAGGTTCTCAGGACTCAGTGGATCTACTCCGGGCTTCAATGAATCATACAAGATCTTTGCGCCCAGCCCCTTCCCCCCTATGAACATCCTAGCAAGTCTCTCGTCTAGCGGGCTGACCTCAACTCTCTCGCTCGACAGGTTCACCTCCAAGATCCTTCCAACGTAGCCGCCGCTCACATGCCTCACCTCAAGAGCCTGTGAATCGCCAAGAGGTCAGACAGGATTGCCTGACCCGTCTCGACCCTTCCCGCGCCTGGGCCGACTATTGTAACCTCACCTAGATGGTCCGTGACTAGCGTGAGAGCGTTCGTGGCCCCCATGACGTTGGCCAGCGGGTGGGTCAGCGGAACCCTGGTTGGCGCAACCCTCGCTATCACTCTGGAGCCTTCTCTCCTTGCAGACGCAATCAGCTTGATCCTCTGACCGTCTCTTAAGGCATCCTCGACGTCCTCCCTCGTCACTCCAGTTATTCCCTCTCTCTCCACATCCCGGAGTGTAATGTCGGCCCCCATGACCACATTGGCCAAGATGACCAGCTTGACTGCTGCGTCCCATCCCTCAACGTCGGCTGTGGGATCAGCCTCTGCGTATCCAAGCCTCTGGGCCTCACGAAGCGCATCCTCGTAGCTCATGCCCTCCTCCATCTTTGTCAAGATGAAGTTGGTCGTGCCGTTGACGATGCCCTTGACCTCCAGCACGTCGGCGCCTGCCAGAGCCTCCGTGGCGAGGCTTATGGCTGGCGTTCCGCTGAGCACCGTCCCCTCGAACCTCAGAATTGCCCCCTTCTCCTCGGCCAAGGTCATTAGTTCGCGGTAGGCTAGGGCTATCGGGCCCTTGTTCGAGGTAACTACGTGTTTGCCGACCTCTAACGCCGTCCTAATGTGCGTGAGACCAGGTTCTCCCGTCTCGACGTTGGTCGGCGTGACCTCAACCACTACATTTGTATCGGTCCCCCGGATGGTTTCTAGGCTGTCTAGGCCTTTCACCCCGCCAGGATAGTTGTTGACGTGACCGTCCTTCTCGACCAAGGCTAGGAGCGTGGCTGGATCTAACCCTCCCTCATCGTAAACTGAACCCTTGATTGGGTCCGATATCGCGACTATTTTGCAGTCCAGCCCGTACCTCTCCCTAATTATCCGTCCTTTGTCCCTCAGAATGCGGGCCAACCCCTGCCCAACGTTTCCAAATCCGATGAGGGCCAGCCTGAACTCCAAGCCGCACCCCCCTCCCAAGCCTCTTCCGGACTAAGATAAAGTGGCGGCCACAACCAACCGAGGACTTTACCCCCGAGGAGCGTGGGATTCCGTGATGCGCGAGGTCTCCAAGGCCCCTGTGTCGATGCTGGATTTTATCTCCTCAATGAGGCTTGAGATAGGGGCTGTGTAAGACGGCCGAGTTGGAGGTAGAGAGTATCATAGCCTTGGCCACGGTAGCGCTCGTTAACCACACGAGCAACTGGAAGAACCTTCTACTCTCGGAGTGAACGCGAAGGGTTGGGCTGGTGACCGGCTCCCTTGCTAACCTAATCTCCGTTAGGCTAGGCGATGTGAGCGTTCGAATACTGCGCAAGTACTCCGTCCCGGTGTTTCTAGCCGTGCTAGGTATCTTACTCGTGATGTAGTGGCCTCTACACTATGCTGAGTGTATGTTGAGGTTGGACCTTTGATTTCGATGCATTAACGCAGGCATCTAGTGCATATACAGAAGGCTCGCCCGGAGATGGGATTACCAAGGCGTGGGAAGCTTGAGGAACTCGGGCTGGGAGATATGACCAAGTGCGCTGGGCTATCCTGCGCCTCCCGCCATCCTGCCCCCGCTTCACCACTCCTCCCGCGGGCCTGAAGGTCGAGGGCTCTGCCGGGGAGCCCACGTGGAAACCACGTCGGTAGGCGCGGAATGCCGCTTTCTGCAGAAGAGATTTTTATACTGCCTTTCTGAGGGTCTATAAACGATGTCCCTCTCCCTAGAGGAGAAGAAGAGGTTCCTCAAGGCACTGCGCGACGACGAGGAGTTCAGGCACGCGGTAGCCGGGGTCATCGGCTACAGGGAGGTATTGGAGCGGCTGGCTGAGCACGACAAGAAGTTTAACGAGATAATCGGCGAGATAAAGGCGATCAAGGAGCGGCTGGCCGAGCACGACAAGAAGTTCGGTCAACTCGACGAAAAGCTGACGCGAGTGGAGACTACCCTCGAGAGGTTCGCCCTGACGCTGGAGGAGGGGAGAGAGGTAGTCTCCTGGCTGCTGAAGAGGCGCGGGATTCAAGTGGAACTTAGGTCTCTTAGGATCGACGAAACGGAGTACGACATATACGGGGAGACTGAGGAACTCATCGTCATAGGAGAGGTTAAGACCAGGCTGAGCGCGAGGCGCGTCAGGGAGTTCGACGGGAGGGTGAGGAAGCTCCTCAAGGTGAGACCGAGCATGGGAGAAAAGGGGCTGATAAAGGTCATCTACACCATGGTAGTCCAGCCGCCTGCGCTAGAGGAAGCCAGGGAGAGGGGGATACTGATCGCCACGGCTAAGGGGTTCGTCGAGGAGACGGCATTGGGATCGTCGTGAGCTTGTGGAGCGGGGCGCCTTCTCGGCCTTTGGGTCCCACGGTTATCCCCTTAGGGGGCGGCGGGAGTCTCCTGAGCCACACAGGTAGTAGAGGTACGTAAGGTTGGTTATAGGATTAGGTATAGCATGAAGTTCCCGGTAACAACTTCAGGGGTAGTTGACTAGTTCTTGACAAAGTGGTTAAAGGGCGCGGAGGCTGGCAGAGTAGGCTTATCTTCCTTCTCCCTCCAATCTTGGAGGGAGAGGTGTGTTCTGAAGCTCAGGGGGCCTCACAAGCGGCTGAGCAGCTCAGAGTCTCTCGCCTTCGATCAGCTTTAGCCTGAGCCTCGGCTCCACCTCAGCTATGGCCTCGAAGTCCCTGTCGCTCGTGACCACCTCCAAGTTCCGTCTGACGGCGACGCTCGCCACCAAGAGGTCGATCGCTCCGACGGCTCTCCCGATTCTCCTGAGCCTGATTTGCAGCCGGATGGCCACCTCGTAGTCCTCCCTAGTAGGGTAGATGACTCTAAGGCCCCCTAGCGCTAGGCTCGGCGGGTACTCCACCACATTGAGTGCTGTGGTGTACCCCCTCAGTCCCTTACTTCCCCTCTTGCAAGCTGAGATCAGAGCAGAGGTGTCGTAGAGTTCACCGCTCGAGTTCTTCAAGCCCCTCCACCCTCGCCCTCTCCAGCTCGTCGGCAACGTCCCGCTCGCTGGCAGTAGGCTTGTCGGTCTCAGGGTCGTAGCCCTCTAGTTCCCTCATCCTCTCAGCCAGGGCGGCCATGGGCTCCTCTTCGACGAACTCGAGTCGGTCAAGATACTCTTCTATCGCGCGCCTCACGACATCGCTCCACCTTACCTCGGGATGCGCCCTCATGCGCCTCCTGAGATCCTCCGGCAGGGACACGGTCAGGTTGGGCACGCGAATTCACATAATATATGTGAATATAAGTAAGACATGCGAGGGCGGGATCGCCAAACTGGGGGTCTTCTCCACTCGGGGGGCACACTACGAGCGTCGCGCGCGACAGTTCCGATCAGCTCGGGAAGGGCGGCCGGCGCAACCGCGGATGCCCTGACGTACTTCAGGTCCTTGCCCTGGCCTGACGTTACGCAGCAGCATCCTCCGCCTGCTGGGGCGGGCGCTGCCCACGCCGCGTTGGGGACTACTACTAAAATCACCAAAGAGATCAAAGCTGCAAGATTCATCAAATTCTTTCTCATTTATCCCCTCAAAGACAGATGAAACTCCGGATTGCAGCATGTAGTAGGTGAAATATATAAAGATTGACTTAAAGAGGAATTCCTCTTCCCCGTCACCTCGGCGCCATCGTAGTGGATCTATTTTATCTACCCCCCTGAGGAAGTTGAAAAACCAGAAAGTTACCACTAGATAGCAGGTTTTCTGCTTAATTCAGTTAATCTAGCTCCATCCTGCCCTCAGATAGGAGTGCGTAGTTGAGCTTCGTAGGGAGTATTATCCCCCTTGACCTGAAGGTAGATATCATGAACGACAGCTTCTCTTGGTTTCTCCAGGCTCCGCGAAGCTTCCCCGCCCCAGTGAGCTTGGATATGTTCTTCTTGAGGTAGAGAGGTATGGGTCTCGCATCTAGGTCGCCGAGCGGGGTTCCCGGCAGGGGCAAGAACACGTGAGCGCGTATCACTGCTCCCATGCCTACCAGCCTCTCGATTACCTTCAACGTCTCCTCGTAGTCCTCCCTCGTCTCGAACGGGAGCCCAAAGATGAAGTCGGCTTCAGCCGAGAAGCCAGCCTTTGTAACAGCGCGGACGGCTGAGATCGCCTCCTCTACCGTGTGTCTCCTTCTGGTGAGGCTGAGAATCCTGTCGCTCCCAGACTGCACACCCACCGCTATCCTATCGTTGCTAACGCAAGCCCTCACGAATTTCAGCATATCCTCGTCAACGAATTCGGGTCTGACCTCGCTGGGAAAACTGCCGAAGAATATCCTCCCACCGTACCCAACTCTCACCACTCTGTGCAGCCTGTCTAGGAGTTCTTGAACGGCGTGGTAGTTTGGCGAGATTCCGCTCGCGCTTCCATAAGATAGAGCGTTGGGTGTGATGAAGCGGATGTCCTTCTTCCCGAACTTAGCCATGAATTCGGCCCACTTCACGATGTTCTCCACCGAGCGGTGGCGGGGTCTCCCCCCGAAGATGAAGGGGGTCTGACAGAATGCGCACGCGAACGGGCACCCTCGTGTTATCTCTATCTCGTTGAACAGCCTCTTCTTAGGCGCGAATGGAGGGTGCTCGTCTAAGCTCGCTGGACTGGGGCGACCCGTAAACACCACTTCTTGAGTTCCATCGCGCTCCCGGCTGATGAAGCAAATTCCCCTGGTCTCCAGGTAGTCCTCTCCTTCGAGGACCGCCCTGGTAAAGTGGATCAGGCTCTCCTCGGCCTCGCCCACGAAGGCGAAGTCAAACCCTACCCTCAGAGTCCCGATGGGGTCGCCAGACGGGTGAGGTCCGCCCGCCAGTAGTATGACGTTATCCCCGACTCTCTTTGTCTCAGGCAGCCTCTTGTAAAACTCGTAGTTAGATACGAAGTCCGTGGTAAAGAAGCCTGCCAGTAGCATAACCGTGCGATACCTGGCAGACAGGCTCCTGACCAGCCAGACTAGTTTTCCTAGCTCTCCCTCCCTTATTAGGCGATCTCCATCGACTAGGTAGAAGTCTACGCGTTCTCCGATCTCGCTCTCGTTTAGCGCTCCCAGGAGTACGTCGTATCCTGTCCTCCTGCTCCTCCTGTAGAGCAGTACTAGGGCTAGCTCTCGCTGGCTCTTCTCTCCCCAGTATACCCCGTACATCCGCCGACTCAAAGCGTTGAAGGGTAGCAAGCGAGAAGAGGCTTGCGGGAAGTTGTTGTTATAATTTCGCCGCATTCGCGATGAGGGATCTCCGACGACTCACGGATGTCCGACTCCCTGAACTTCCCGGAGTAGGTAAGCGGTTGAATCTCGGCTCATGAGCTGTTAGCGCTCGCTAGGCTGCTCTAGCTCGAGTTCTATGCCCCCAACGACGCCTGCAGCCACGTTGTATAAGGCGGCCCCTAGGCTCCCGAGGATCGCAACCGCCAATCCGTAGAATAGACCCCCTATTATTCCGCTCAGCAGTCCAGAAGCAGGGCTAAACAAACCCGTTGGAGGTTCAGTTGATGGAGCCTCAAAACCGAGCACTCCCGCTGGAGATGAGGAGAACATCACGCTCAGAAACGGCCCAAGCAGCGCGCCAACGATCAGTCCAACGGTCAGAAATGTCTTAAAAACGGACAACACGCCTATCTTCTTTACAGTATGCTTGACCATCGTTGAGCCCGTTCAATCGTTTTGGGGTAGTATTTATCCTTTTTACCAGCTAACTCGCGACGACTCCTTTAATCTGGGGGAGCCTAAGGAAATCCTCGATGCGTGAGGTCTCTAGGGCGCTCGTGTCGTTGCTGGAAGTCGTTTCCCTCATGAGACTAGAGATGGGACAAGGTCTCGAGTCGGGCGAGTGGGGGTTTAGGCTGATCGGTCAGGAGGAAGTAGAGGGGGAAGCTTGCAAAGTCGTCAAGCTCCTTCCGAGCTATGCGGGGCCTGGAGAGTTCTGGCTGAGGCAGGACGGGTCGGTGATGAGAGCGGAGGTAGAGGGAGAGGAGGTTCCACCTGGCAGGGCTGAGTACGCCCTCGAGAACTACTTAGGGCCCTTCGTAGCCTACTACGACATACTACACTCTGAGCCACTCCAGAAAAGAGAGAAGCTGGATAAGTCCGCTGGAAAGGTAAAGCGGCTCGGCAAGAAGAAGTTCAAACTTGGGAATGTAAAGCTCGAGGCTGAGGGGTACAGGTACTCGCCAGCAGTCGGCGCGCCTGCCTCACATCCTGTGCTGAAAGCCGAGTTCTGGGTGGCGAGAATAGAGTATCTTGACCTGCTCGTGAGCTACGAGGCGGAGATGTGGGTGGAGCCAAGGAAGTTCTGGATCAAGTTGAAGGAGATCAAGCCAAAACTCTAGTGTGGAGCGATGAGCGGAGCCGAGGGAGCGGCTAAATCGAACCCTGTCTCGACGGCAGGCTCGTTGAGAGATCACTCTATCGCACTACTATCGCCCGCCTCCCGAGGACTCGCTTGAGTCCTGAGCTTGTATGTTGTAGTTCTCTTCCTCTCAGCGGTCGAAGCATACTTCTCTGGACCACGCTACCTTCTCCTAGCCCCTCCGACCACTTCAAGTGCTCAGAGTCCACAATGTCCATCGCTAAGAAGCGGCATTTTCTCTATCGGCGGTGGCGCAGGTGGCGGCCCTTTCGACAAGGGTCTAAGCCGCCTGCAGTGTGGTAGCCTCCTCATATCAACATGAGGGAGCCTTATGGAGAACCGAGCAGGAGATCGCATTTACCGGGGTTAAAAAGAGGGGGTCAGGGGCCGATAAACTCGGCCAGGGGCTGAGCTAGGCCTAGACCCAAGATCAAGGTCAGCAGCGCTGTCACGGTCACTACCCAAAGGGCTGGATCCTTCAGGTCTTCTCGAGGAGCATCCTCTGGCGCCTCACCAGCGAAGTACAGGTATCTAATGATCTGAGCGTAGTAGCCCACGGAGATCCCGCTGTTCAGCACGCCTATCAAGGCGAGCCATGGAGCGGTGTCGACGACCGAGTAGAACAGGTAGGTGAACTTGCTCCAGAAGCCTATTAGCGGCGGCATGCCCATCAAGCTAAGCAGGAGCGTGGAGAACGCTATGCCAAGCACGGGCATCCGCCTGCCCATTCCCCTGAGGTCGGAGAGAGTCAGTCCGACGCCCTTCCTGATCATGTACGCTAGTGCGACGAATATGCCCACCTTCGCCAGCACGTATGTGGTCAGGTGGAGCGCGACTCCCTGAAGACCCACCTGCCTAGTCAGAGGGTCGATGACCGCGGCGAAGCCCACCAGCAGGTATCCAGCGTGCGCTATGCTGCTGTAGGCCATCATCCTCTGGACATTCCTCTGCACCAAGGCTACCATGTTGCCGAACGTCATGGTGAGCACGGAGAACAGGCCCAGGGTGAGCAGCCACTTGGGGCCGACCGCTGGTGCGAGAGGCAGGACCATCCTCAGAAGCCCGGCTATGGCCGCCATCTTGACTACACCGGCAATGTAGGACACGAGTATTGGGTGGACGCCCCCGTAGACATCAGGCAGCCAGCCGTGGAACGGAAACATGCCGAGCTTGAAGCCGAAGGCTGCCAGCAGCAGGAGGACTCCCAGCATTATTAGGCCAACATCCGCTCTAGGTAGGCTGAACTCGATTGGGAGGGCGCTCGAGCCTGTGAGTCCGACGAGCACAGCTAGTCCAAAGATTAGGAGTGAGGAGGACGTCGCGCCCATGAGCCCGTACTTCGCAGCCCCCTCTAGCGATCTGACGTCCTTCTTGAGCCCTACCACGACGTACGAGGCGACTGCCACGACGGTCCAGGCGGACAGGAGGACTGCCGAATCTGCCACGTAGAGCATCGTTAGGACGCCAGCTAGTGCCAGCAGCAGGAGAGAGAAGTAGCTGGGAGCCGTCGGCCAAGATCTCACTTCTGGCAGAGAAGCCAGTGCGACCAGCAGCGTGCCGAACGTCACCAACGCGCCCAAGTATGCAGAGTAGGGGTCGAACCGCACCGTGGCCTCAAAGGCGTAGACGGGTCCCGGGAGCTGGGAGAGCTGGACGGCCATGTAGAGAGCTAGCGCCAGCGAGACTGCCAGTATCGCAACCGACAGTGGACCAATCATTGGAGACTTCTTCCCCCTCCCCTTGTCGAACAGGGGTATCAGCAGGCCCGGAAACACTAGTATTAGCATCAGAGCCTCAAAAGTCGCGACGGGGTCTAGCATCTCTCACACCACCCATATCAATATGTAGAC
>DRBY01000109.1 GCA_011042755.1 Thermoproteota archaeon
GGCCCCTACGTGTTTGAGGAGCCGAGTCCCGGTTTGGACTTAGAGAAGGGCTTTCACTGCCTTGCGGCCGTTAAGCAGCCAGGCAGATCCTCCTAGGGAAGAGGTGGCCCAGGCGACGGACTCTCTTCGGGGTAAAGTTAATGAGCACCAGGTCCGGGCACTCTAGACCCCACGTTAGGGGTGATCGCATGGTTCGCAAGCCGAAGATCGTGGTTGAGCCGCCGGGACCCAAGGCGAGGGAACTCATCGAGATGGATCACCAGTACCTCTCGCCCGCCCTCACCAGGACCGCCCCCCTCGTGGGGTACGAGGCCGAGGGCGTGTGGGTGAAGGACCTTGACGGGAACGAGTACCTGGACTTCGGCTCCGGCATAGCCGTCACCAACGTGGGACACAGACACCCCAGGGTTGTCGAGACCGTGAAGAGGGAAGTTGACAGGCTAATCTTCGTGAACAGCTGCGACTTCTACACGATCCCGCAGGTTCACCTGGCGAAGAAGCTCACGGAGATCACGCCGGGAGACTTCAAGAAGAGGGTCTTCTTCGTGAACAGCGGGACCGAGGCTGTAGAGTGCGGAATCAAGGCCACGAGGTACTACACCCAGCGGTACTACTTCGTGGGATTCATCAACAGCTTCCACGGCAGGACTATGGGCTCCCTTGCCTTCACCACCACCTCACTAGCCGCAAGGAGAAGGTTCCAGCCCATGATGCCGGGTGTGGTGCACGCCCCCTACCCGTACTGCTACAGGTGCCCGCTGGGCCACAAGGAGGGCTACCCAGAGTGCGGACTCGCGTGCCTCGACTACCTAGAGAACGAGATCCTCGGACACGTGGCCCCCCCGGACGAGGTTGCGGGAATACTGTTCGAGCCCGTCCAGGGGGCGGGAGGCTACATCGTGCCACCCGCGGAGTGGGTCAGAGGTCTCAGGAGGATCGCGGACGAGCACGGCATAGTCCTCATGGACGACGAGGTCCAGGCTGGCATGGGCAGAACCGGGAGGTGGTGGGCCATCGAGCACTTTGGCGTCGAGCCCGACGTCGTGTTGATCTCCAAGGCCATAGCCGCCGGTTTCCCCTTCGGCGCCTGCATTGCGAAGGCAGAGATACTGGAGTGGGGGCCTGGGGCTCACGAGAACACGCTCGGCGGGAATCCGGTGTTGGCCAGCGTTGCCTTGACCGTCATCGACATCATCGAGAAGGAGGGGCTGCTCGAGAACGCCAAGAAGGTTGGAGAGCACATGCTCAAGAGGCTCAGGGAGATGCAGGAGAAGCACGAGATAATCGGAGACGTGAGGGGAATAGGTCTCATGATAGGAGTGGAGTTCGTCAAGGACAGGCGCACCAAGGAGCCAGCCACGGAGGAGAGGAAGAAGATAGTGCAGGAGGCGTTCAAGAGAGGGCTGATACTCCTCGGAGCCGGCAAGTGCAGCCTGAGGTTGGCCCCGCCGCTGATCATAACCGAGGAAGAGGCCGACGTCGGCCTAGAAATCCTGGAGGAGACCATAAAGGCTGTCTCAGGCGGCTGAGCTCCTCCTCTCCATCACAATTTCTTCCTAAAAAGTGAAGGGAGCCGCGCTCAGAGTATAATCTCCCATCGGGATCTGGCTTCCGCCAGCTCTCTCGCTCTCTCTGGCCTGTCCACGATCTTGTGCTCCCTCTTGGGTATCTCCAGCTTCTTCTCCACTCCGAACAGAGGTGTGCTGAAGTAGCGCCTCCCGTCGTCGTTTACCATGGTAGCTATCCTCCTGGACTTAGGGTGCCTCCTAGCCAGCTTGATGGCCGCGGCAACGTTGGCGCCGGAAGAGATTCCGCAGAGTATACCCTCCTCCCTAGCCATCCTGCGGGCCATCTCGATCGCCTCTTGAGAGGGCACTAGTATGACGCCGTCCACCACGCTGAAGTCGAGGTTGTCGGGCACGAAACCATCGCCTATACCCTCGATCCTGTGAGATCCCCACTCCCCCTCTGGAAAGCACAGGCGCCTCAGCAGGCTCGACCACGTAGATCTTCACGTTTGGGTCCTTCTCCTTCAGGTACCTGCCAACGCCCGTCACGGTTCCAGCCGTGCCGGCGGCGGCCAGGAAGGCGTCTATCCTCCCTTCCATCTGCTCCCAGATCTCCGGTCCCGTGGTCTTGTAGTGCGCCTCGGGGTTGGCCGGGTTCGAGAACTGGCCAGGCTCCCAATACTTCCCTGGATTCTTCTCCTTCAGCTCTTTCACTTTCCTTAACGCTAAGTCGACATCGCTCTCGCCTCCGGGCACGAACACCAGGTTGGCGCCATAGGCCTCCATCAGCTTCTTCCTCTCCTCGCTCATCCCCTCCGGCATCACTATAGTCACCTTGTACCCGAGGAGCGCTCCGACCCAGGCGCAGGAGATGCCCGCGTTGCCGGTAGAAGCCTTTATGACCTCCATGCTTGGCTTCAGCCCGCCCTTCTCTATGGCCTGCCTGAACATCTCGAGGTAGATCCTATCCTTGAGACTACCAGTTGGGCTGTAGTACTCGAGCTTTACGAAGATGTCTGCGTTGATGCCCTCTCCTCGAGGGATCCGGCTCAGCTTAACCATCGGAGTGAGGCCAACTAAATCTAGGATGCTCTCATAGGCTCTGCCGTGCGAGCCCAATTTATAGTGGTCATATCCGTTCACCAGAAGAGTTTTCTCTCCAATCGGTTAAAAGATTATACAATAAAATCTAGCCCGTCTGGACGCCCAGATTGGCTAGATACGGGACTTCCAAACCTGTCTCGTGCAGAGAAACCCATGAAAGCAAGTAGGTGCCTGAGAGGCGTGCTTCCCTGGATTTAGGGTTAAATGTTCTGCTCGAAATGTTTCCCGTCGGGTGATAGGTTGAAGGTTGGCTTCATCGGCCTAGGCAACATGGGCCTCCCAATGGCCGAGCGGCTCATGGAGGTGGGTTACGAGCTGGTCGTGTACAACAGGACTAGAGAGCGCGTCAAGGGGCTGGAGGAGAGGGGCGCGGAAGTAGCTGACACGCCCCGAGAGCTTGGCTCTAAAGTCGATCTAATAGTGGAGATGGTCAGTGACGCCGAGGCCGTCCGCAACACGCTCTTAGGGCCTGAGGGAGCTCTTGAGGGGGTTCGTACCGGCACCCTCATAATCGAGATGAGCACGCTGTACCCAGACTTCGTCATAGAACTAGCTGAATATGCTAGCAGGAGAGGGGCGGAGTTCATCGATGCGCCCGTGCTGGGCAGCGTTCCACAGGCTAGGGAGGGTAAGCTCTCCATCATGGTTGGCGGCGCCGAGAGCGTGTACAGGAGAGCCAAGGCTTTGTTGGATGCGCTGGGTAAGAGCAGGCTCGTGGGTCCCGTGGGACACGGCACCATGTTCAAGCTTGTCATCAACTCGATGCTGATCGGGATGGTCGCGGTTATGAGCGAGGGGCTGGCCTTCGCGAGGGCGTTAGGCCTAGACCCTGGGGACCTCTTGGAGACCATGGGAGAACACGCTGTAGGCGATGTGGCAAGGTACTACTGGGCGAGGATACTGAATGAATCCTTCCCAACTAGGTTCGCACTGAGACTTGCTTCTAAGGACATGAAGTACGCTCTGCTTACTGCCCACAAGGTGAGGAGAGAACTTCCTGTGCTGTCTGCCGCGCACCAACAGTACGTAAGAGCGGAGAGGCTTGGGCTTGGAGACGCGGACTACACTAGGCTCTTTAAGGCTTTAACGGAAGTGTAAAGCGATGTAATGGCCCTTGCTCTTCTTTTATCAGTACTTCCAGCTCTCAAGATACCCCTTCTGCTTCTCAGTGAGCTGTTCTAGCTGTATTCCCATCGACTCGAGCTTTATCTCCGCCACCCTCCTGTCTATCTCTTCAGGAAGCGTGTAGACCCTGGGCTCCATCTCACGCCCTCTCTCCGCTAGGTACTTGGCGGCCAGAGCCTGAAGAGCGAAGCTCAGATCCATTATCTCGGCCGGATGTCCGTCAGCTGCGGCCAGGTTCACTAGCTGTCCCTCAGCTAAGAGGTACAGCCTCCTGCCATCAGGCATGACGTATTCGGTGACGTTGGGCCTGAGCTTCTTGACCTCCACGGCCTCTGCCTTGAGGTCGTCGACGCATATCTCAACCCCGAAGTGGCCAGCGTTAGCCATCATGGCGCCGTCCTTCATGGCCCTGAAGTGCTCGCGCCTGATGACCTCGATGTTGCCCGTCGCCGTTATGAAGATGTCTCCCAAGCGTGCAGCCTCCAGCATCGGCATCACTCTAAGGCCATCCATCCTAGCCTCCAACGCCTTGATTGGGTCCACCTCCACGACGATGACCTCAGCCCCGAGGCCCCTGGCTCTCATGGCCAGTCCCCTGCCGACCCACCCGTACCCAGCTATCACGACGGTCTTCCCGGCGATCAGCAGGTTTGTCGCTCTCATGACTCCGTCCCACGTGGACTGCCCCGTCCCGTACCTGTTGTCAAAAAGGAACTTGCACTTCGAGTCGTTCACGGCGATGACTGGGAACTTCAGGACTCCATCTCGCTCCATAGCCTTCAGCCGTATCACTCCGCTGGTCGTCTCCTCGCTGGCGCCAATGACGCGATCGAGGAGTTCGGTGCGTCTCGTGTGAACTAGTGAAACAAGGTCTGCTCCGTCATCGATTATTATGTCTGGGCCGATATCAAGAGTCCTGTTAAGATTCTCCTCCCTCTCCTCCTGCGTCTCACCCCTCCAAGCGAAGACCGAGATTCCCTCGGCAGCCAAGGCGGCGGCGACGTCATCTTGGGTCGTCAAGATGTTGGCTCCGCACACAGCCACTTCGGCTCCGCCAGCCTTGAGAACCTCAGCCAAGTAGGCCGTCTTCATTTCCAAATGTAGGCTGCACGCTATTCTGAGCCCTTGGAAGGGTTTGCTCTTCTCAAATTCCTCTCTAATTGCATTTAACACGGGCATGAACCTGGAGACCCATTCTATCTTGGCTCTACCCGAGGGAGCTAGCTTTATGTCCCTGACTGCATACCTAGCCATTCACAACCCCTCTTTCACAGCATGCGTACATCAGATAAACGGTTACAAGCTGGTTGAACACAGGTAGCCGCTGTGCGGGACTCGGCGGAACACGCCATAGCTGGGCAAGCCACGAGACTATGTTACTTGGGTCGTGGTCGGCTATCCCGGCACGAGGAGAACTGCAAAATTAGGAGTGGCAGGAGAGGGGTCAGTCTGGGACTATCCAAGTCCCAGTCTTCCCCTCCAGAGCGTCCAAAGCCTTCTCGAGGTGCGTTATGATCGCGGCCTTGCCTCCCGCCTCTTCGATGAACCGTATGCACGCCTTCACCTTCGGCCCCATGCTGCCGGGCAGGAAGTGGCCCTCCTCCATGTACTTCTTGGCCTCGGACACGGTCATCCTGTCTATCTCCTTCTCGTTGGGCTTGCCGAAGTTCAGCTTGACCTTCTCTACGTCCGTCAGGATCATGAAGAGGTCCACTCCCAGCACCTCTGCCATCCTCTCGCCAGCCAGGTCCTTGTCTATGACAGCCTCGACCCCCACTATCCTACCGTCTTCTTCCACTACTGGTATGCCTCCTCCGCCGCTGGCTATCACGACGATGCCGCCGTCGTACAGCGTCTTGATGGCCTCGGCCTCCAGCGGCCTTATGGGGTCTGGAGACGGAACCACTCTCCTGTAGGGCTTGTCTCCAGTAGGCTTCACCTTCTTGATGATCCAGCCCCTCTCCTGAGCCAGCTTCTTGGCCGTCTCCTCGTCGTAGAAGGGACCGACGGGCTTTGAGGGATCCTGAAAGTCGGGATCATCCTTCCTGACGAGGACCCTCGTCACGACCGTGGCTACCGTCTTGTTTATTCCCCTCTTCCTGAACTCGTTCATGAGGGCCTGCTGGAGCATGTAGCCTATCTGCCCCTGAGTCATCGCGCCACACACGTCCATCGGCTGCGGCGGGATACCCAGCCTGATGCCCTCTTCCTGCTGGATCAAGAGGGCGCCGACCTGAGGCCCGTTACCGTGGGTTATAGCCAGGTGGTACCCCCTCTCTACCAGTTTGGCGAGCTGAGCAGCCGTCTTCTCAACGTTCCTAACCTGCTCCTCGTAGGTCCCCTTCTCGTGCGCCTGCTTGATGGCGTTGCCGCCGAGGGCTACAAGTATGCGCTTACCAAGGTCATCCACGACGCCTCACCCCCGAAGATGGCGAGACGCGCGTCCGGAAGACGACTTAAAATCATGCACCTTAGGTACACAAAACGAGGTGAGAGGTCCTGCCAGCGGAAGAGGACCTAGCAAAGTTCTGTTCTAAACTCATACAGACGCCTAGCATGTCAGGAGAGGAAAAGGAGGTTGCAGTGCTGATTCGGGATGAGATGAACTCGCTAGGGTTTGACAGGACGTGGATCGACGAAGCTGGGAACGTGGCTGGCCTGCTGAGTGGGTCTGGAGCCGGGCCCACCATCGTGCTCGAGGGGCACATGGACACAGTACCTCCCGGCAGGCTTGAGGAGTGGAAGGTTCCGCCCTTCTCCGGCGCCCTGATAGACGGGTGGATCTACGGCAGAGGCGCTGCCGACATGAAGGGAGCCATAGCCTCCATGGTGTACTCAGCAACGAAGCTGGGGGAGATCGACTCAGATGTCTACATGGTCTTCGTCGTACACGAGGAGGACCAAGAGGGGTTTGGGATAAGGCACTTTGTTCAGCGAGAGGGGCTTAGGCCTGATCTCGTGGTCATAGGAGAGGCCACCAAGCTGAACATTGCGGTCGGCCACAGAGGGAGGGTTGAGGTGAGGCTGAGGGCTGAAGGGAGGACGGCCCACTCCAGCATGCCCCAGCTGGGGGAGAGCGCGTTGGAGAAGATGATCGACGCACTCGTCAGGCTCAGGACGCTGTCCAAGGAGTTCCCTGAGCACCCAGTCCTTGGGAGATCTACCGTGGCAGCCGTGGCTATATCGTGCTCCCCCGGACAGATCCCAGTAATTCCCGACGTTTGCGAGGCGCTGCTGGACTACAGGCTGGTTCCGGGAGAGACCCTAGAAGAGGTGTTGGGCAGGTTAAGCTCGCTGGTCGCAGGACTTCACGCAGAGGTCGTGAAGAGAACCTTGAGATGCTACACAGGATTGGAGGCAGAGGTAACAGCCTACTTCCCCGCCTGGTACCAGCCGAGCACTCTGGCTCAAGAGCTGGCGCGCACGCTCAACGCCGACGTGACTGTGTGGAAGTTTGGTACAGATGGCTCCTACACGGCTGGAGAGGCTGGGTTTGCGACAGTAGGTTACGGCCCTGGAGACGAGGCTCTCGCTCACAGGCCCAATGAGAGAGTCAGCATCCGGGATCTAGAGTTGGCCGTAGCCGGGTACTCCAAGATCGTTCTGTGGGCCGAGCGGGTTCTCACTCGAGGGGGGACTTGAGCACCTCCCTGCTCACGACGATCACAGGAACTCGGTACTTCTCGGCCAGCCTCTCGGCTGAGCTCTCGCCGAGGAGACGCCCCAACCTGCCACCTAGCGTCTTTGTGGGCAGAATCACTAGGTCGTGACCCTCGATAGATTCCTCTATGCCCGTGGCGACGTCTCTGGCTAAAGCCACTCTAGTGCTGACCCGGAAGCCGCCCTCCTCCAGCCGCTCAGCTATGGGCTTTAGCCACTTGGCTGCCTCCTTCGACGCTCTGGAGGACTCTCCCGCCTCTAAGGGGCTTGTGACCGGGACCGTGACAACGTACAGGAGTGTGATCTCGGCCCCCTCAAGCCCCAGAGAACCCGCAATCAGCGCCTCTAGGCACTCCGGCTCTACGGGCTCGGTCAGCGGGATGAGTATCTTCCTGCCCGGATCGCTTAAGCTCACTCCTCCAGCAGCCTCCCGGCCCTCTTGTGGATGTGGAGGACCACGGAGCTGTTAGTGCCCCTTATCCCCTTTATCTTGAGGATTCTGTCCACCAGAGTGCTCCTGAACTTCTCAATGGACTCAGCCTCTATTAGGGCCACCAAGTCGTAGTCTCCAGTCACCTCAAAGAGGTCCACGACCTCGGGCATCTTCTTGAGCTCGTCTATCACGCCCTCCAGGGCCTTGGTCTCGACGTACAAGCTCATGACGACCAACATCTACATCACCTCCTGAGCACCAAAACCTTCCCGGGGAGCCTGGCCGAGATCAAGCGGGCGAGCCCCCTCTCCTCAGCCTTTCTGGGCCTCCTACCGGCAAGAACTACCACCACATCGTACCTGTCTTCCGAACCGAGCCTGACGGCCATCTCCTCCGGGACCCCAAATAGGACGCTCGTCGTGGCGTCTAAACCTTTAGCTCTGAGCCTCTTTGCGATTTCCCCGAGGATTGACGCAACCCTCTCAGACTCGGCGGAGAGGTCGCGAGCCGTCAGTCCAGCCGGGTTGACTATGCTCACCAGGTGGACTCTGAACCGGTCTCCTAGACCCTCGTAAATGGCCCTGGAGACGCTCTCCACCGGGTCGTAGGGTCTCACGAGCACCAGAGCTTCCATTAGGTATGTTGCTGGCTTGGCCATCTCTCCACTTATTCTGGCCCTCACCGGGAGCCCCACGGCGGCCCTGTACGCAACGTACACGGCCAATCCGCAGATGAACCAGAGGGTTCCGAGCGTCCTACCCACGGGGTGGAGGACGGCCACGAGCGCAAACATGGTCCCCGTTGCCAGAGTGCCGAGCAAGCCTATCAGGGGAACCTCCTTCCCGAAGAGCCTGAGAGTCCCTGGCGCCCTCCAGGGTCTGTACGCATCTCTGTCTATCTCGCGGAGTCGTATCATGGAGAAGTTAACTAGGACATAGGAGACCAGGGCTCCAAACGCGTAGACGTCAGCTATCTTCTCTAGGCTTCCGAGGAGCGTGAGGGCCCCGCCCATCACCCCGAATATCACAATGGTCCTGACGGGCGTCCTGAACTTCGGGTGGATTGCCTCAAACCAGGAAGGCAGGAGCCTGAACCTCCCCATGGAGTAGACGACCCTGGATACTCCGATTATGCCCGTGTTGGCGGATACGAGGTTGATTATGAACCCAGTGAGTGCCACGAGGGCAGGAGCGACCCCACCCACCAGCGGGAGCGAGGCGGCCAGGACGGTTAGGGGTCTCTCTGCGTTCCTCGCTAGAGCCTCCCACCCCACGGTCCCAAGCCCTACGAACGAGAGGCCGATGGCGAAGACCAGGACGGCTAGGACCGATAGCTTGGTTGCCAGGGGGATCCACTTGTATGGCCTCTTGATCTCCTCAGCCGCCTGGGCAATGGACTCCACTCCAATGAATGAGCTCATGGCTAGAGTGGTTCCGTAGATGAAGTTCTGGGTCTGGAGGTTGAGGCCGGGGATGTAAGAAACTCCCTTCCTGAATCCAGGGTAACCCACCTGGCGGAGACCGCTCCTCAGAGAGGAGAGGTTGAGGCACACTATACCAAGAACTAGGAGGAGGCCTTGGACGAGGAGGCCCAGAGAGACCATTACCTCGTTCAGCCGGGAGGACTCCTTTATCCCCAGCACGTTTAGCCCGGTCAGGAGGATCACCATCGCGATAGAGCAGGCTGCGAATCCGTTGATCCTCACGGGCCCTAGCGAGGTGGAGAACATCGCAATTTCCCGTACGAAGTACGAAAGGTAGCCAGCGGACGCCATGGAGAATAGAGCGATGTCCACGGTGTAGCTCAACAGCAGCGCCCAGCCCGCCACGAAGCCGGCCAGATCGCCGATCCCTCTAGCCGCGTACACCTGCGCTCCGCCAGCGTATGGGTAGGTCGCGGCAAGTTCCGCGTAGACGAGCCCGGTCAAGAGGTAGGATATGGCCGCCAGCGAGAAGGCCAAGGGCGTCGCGCCGGCAGCGTATGCCGCCACCATGCCTAGGGCTATGAATACGTCCGCGCCTACGTCGGCGTACCCCATGGCGAAGGAGCCGAACCAACCGACATCTCTCTTCAGGGAGACCTCCCGGCTCTCCTCGGCCAGTTAAGATCCCCGTCGCGAGCCGATGGAGAGATCATTAAAAAACGACCACAGGTTGTTGGCCCTACACTCTAGGCTGACTCCAAGAGCAAGAAAGGCCGAACGAGCTTCTCGACACACCTGTGGCGATGTTGAGGAAAAAGAGGGGTGATGAAAGGGTGTTTAGGGCGGTATGGTTATCCCTCGCCGCTCCAGCTCCTCAACCTCTCTCTCGAGTCCCAGCTCCCTGAGCGTCTCCTTCTTGGGTATTCCGGTCTCTAGGTCCCACTTCCTGTAGGAGTAGTACTCGTCGAGCATGATGTCGAGCTCGACCACCTGGCCCTTGGCCGGCCCCCTCGGCATGGGCTCCTTGGTGAACCTCTCGGGCAGGGTGTCGTCCTTCCTCGTTATGCCCTCCCTGACGTTGAAAAGCCTTTGCAGAGTCACGATCCTCCTGCCGATCAGCCTGAGGTCTGCCTCTGTGTACTCCTTGCCAGTCGTGAGGGTCAGAGCCCTCGCCAGGTCTGGGTAGAAGAACACCGGGGGTATCACCGTTCCGTACTTGCAGACGCCCACGGCCTCGACTACGGCACAGAAGTCCTCCAGCTCAGCCACCATGATTCCCTTGTACTTCGGGTTGAGCCTGTCCGTCATCTCGGGCAGGTACTGCTCGCCGAACCTCTCTGCGATCTC
Organism: Thermoproteota archaeon; assembly: GCA_011042755.1. The sequence goes on from DRBY01000109.1 coordinate 10,601, forward strand.
CTTCTCGAACCCGACCTCGTCCAGCACGGGGAAGGCGTAGAGGTGGTCGGCGCCCCTGTTCGAGGTCACGTGAGCCAGACCCATGCTCTTCTGGGCTCTCCCGTCCTGAGCGGCAATCTCCATCTTCTTGACGTGCATGGCGTACTTCTCCGTTCCCCTGCCTATCTTCTGCGCCGCCCTGTACACTCCCTCAGCCAGCAGGTCTCCGAAGCCCTTCCTGAACGCTATCATCTCGATCAGCTGCACTATCAGCTCCGGGTCTCCCCAGTCGAACTCCAGCCCGCCAGTGTCCTCCTTGGTCAGCAGGCCGTGCTCCCAGCACTCCATGGCCCAGGCTATGACTCCACCGGCGGATATGACGTCCATCCCGTAGAGGTTGCACAGGTGGTTCGCGTAGATCAGCGCCTCGAGGTCCGAGTTTCCGACGTTGGCCCCCAGAGCGTCTAAGCCCTCGTACTCAGGCCCCTTTCCGATCATCACGTACTTCCCGGCCGGGATCCTGACGAACCTCCCGCACCTCTGGTAGCAAGCGAAGTCCGCCTTGGGCTTGACCAAGTACTCCCTCGTGATCCTCTCGCCGCATATCTCCTCCCACTCGTCGAACACTCCCTCCCTGTGGTTGTAGGTCGGGAGCCTCCCTATCGCCTGCATGAGCTCCACGAGGCTGTTAGTCCCGTACTTCACTCTGTCGGGAGTGAATGGGTGCGCGAGCATCTTCCTGCCGAGCTCCAGCATGAAGTCGTAGTACTCGTCGGGCTTAGCTATCTTCAGCCCTCCGTAGCCCCTGGCCGCTATGGCCTTCAGCCTCTTGTAGCCCATAACCGCGCCTATTCCGGACCTGGCGGCGGCCCTCCCGTGGTCGTTGAAAACGCCAGCGAACCTGACGAGGTTCTCGCCAGCCTGGCCTATGACCGCTACTTTGACCTGCCTGTCGCCCAGCTCCTCCTTTATCATGTCCTCGGCTTCGTATGTGGTCTTACCCCACAGGTGGCTTGCGTCTCTCAGCTCCGCCTTGCCGTCCTCCACGTAGATGTACACGGGCTTTTCAGACCTTCCCGTCACCACTATGGCGTCGAATCCGGCGAACTTGAGCTCAGGGCCAAAGTGCCCGGCGGCGTGCGCCTCGCCGTAGATGTCGGTGAGCGGGGACTTGGCTGCAACTACGTGCCTGCTGGCCTGAGGGAACAGCGTCCCAGTCAGAACTCCCGTTGCGAGTATGAAAACGTTCTCAGGGCTGAAGGGCTCTACCTCTGGTCCTACCATGTCGAAGAGCCACCGAGCGGCAAAGCCAGTTCCCCCGAGGTAGGTCAAGGCCAGCTCCTCGTCAAGCGGCTTAGTCACCAGCTTACCGCGAGCGAGGTCGACCCAGAGCACCTGACCGGCCCAGCCACCGTATTTCCAGGAGAATCTGTCATCTGACTCCACTCATCGCCACCTCCCCATCGGGATGAACTCCCCGTGTCCGGGGCGACCCACGGGCTCCCCGTCTTGGGCCACCACTTCCCCCCTCACGGTAACCAAGACGGGCCACCCTCTCACGGTCATACCCTCGTAGGGGGACCAGCCCACCTTGTAGTGTAGCCTGTCGGCCCTGATCTCGACTTCGAGCCTCTGGTCGAGCAGCACCAAGTCGGCGTCCGATCCTGGGGCTATCTCCCCTTTCCGGGGGTAGATCCCGAAGACCTTAGCCGGGTTGGCGCACAACGCCGCGCAGAGGGTCGTTGGCTCCAGCC
>DRBY01000127.1 GCA_011042755.1 Thermoproteota archaeon
AACTTCAGGCGTCATGGGCAGTCTCGGATCGGCGCTCTTAAACCCCTCGGCGGTCTCTGTCGGCGCGTCTGGGGGAATATTGGGCCTGCTCGGCGTGGCCATAGTACTCGAGAAGGCGAGGTTTGGATCTGTGTCGCCAACTAGCATTGTAGTGGCTCTTCTGGCGGTAGGTGGAGGGTTCCTAGAGGGCGTTGACGTCGTTGCTCATGCCTCAGGCTTTGTGGTTGGTCTCCTGATGGGTTGGCTATTTCTAAGTAGTAGTGAGTACGCTTACGAGGCTCGATGAAAATGTCAGGGCGAGGAACACGATTCGATTTGATCTAACTCCGCAGAATCAAGGGTTCCATCAGTTTGGTGAGATCTCCTGCCTAGAATGAATCCCACGGCTCCTCCGGCTGCCGCCGAGGCGAGCGAAATGGTCAACGCAACCCAGATGGGAGTCTCTTCATGCGCAGGCTGAGTTGGCTGTGGCGATGCTGAGGGTTGAGTCGGTCGTGGAGCCGCCTTGGGTGGAGCCAACTCGGCTCCCTCCCCCAGTGAAACTAGGACATCGATGTTAGCGTAAGTGGCAGAAAGTTCGTAGAGGAGGAGGGCCGAGGGTAAATCACCCTCTTCTCTCGCGACCTCCGCCGCTTCCAAGTAGCTCAGCGCTGTGACGGGCCTGACGCCCGTCTCCATGATCCTAGCCAGGCGGCCCAGAGTCTCCTTGGAGACCGCGTCGACCAGCCTTCTCAAGTCGGTCGTCTGAAACGCGCCGTGAATTGCCAGAGTCGAGTAAGCTATAGCTTCTGCTGAGAGCCCTATGACCGCGTAGTGTCTCCCATCCTGTTGGGCCTCCTTGGCGAGGGCGAGTCTGTCCATTGCGTGATCGAGGAGTGCGCTCGACTCCCCCACATCTTGAAGGAGGGAGGCAGCGTATCCCACAACGCTCTCAGCCTCATACAGCATCGTGGCAGCCACGCTCAGGATCACGCTTCGATCTGGCGGTGGGCCGCCGGGTAGGCACAGCCCAGCCCAGCTCCTCGCCGTCCTCACCCTCCAGTTTGCGTATACTAGCCACTCAGCTGATGAGACTAGATCGCCCGACTTGAAGAGATCAGTAGCCTTCTCGAACGCTTCCATCGCGTCATAGAGCCTCTGCCAGGCCGCGACCAGGGCTTCAAAGGATGTTGAGGACTCAGGTTCCGTCGCCTCAAGGGAACTCTCGACCTTCTGGATAGACTGATTTAGCTCGAGGGCATGGGATAGCAGGGGCTTCGTGGGGTCGTCTGCAAGAGCCATCTCGAGCACGAGCCTAGCCGTATCGATAGCGACCGCAGATCTGAACGCAGCGCTAGCCGCGCTGTATGGCCTCCCCGTGGAGTCGAGTTCCTTGGCCTTTTCAGCCTCCAACTTGGCGGTCTCAACTTTCTGCTTCAGGTATTCCTTGATAGGACCTTCAGGCAACCTAGAGAGATTCAGCAGCACCTCTCTCCTCGCAGAATCGTACTCCGCGAGGTAGGCGTTCGTCCACCCTGTAATCACGGCGGCCACATCAGGATCAAGGGAAACTTCCTCTACCTCTTTGAGGGGTATTCTCCACCCCGTGGAGGCCTCAACTGCTTCTCTGATGGTCATTACGGATTTTACGCTCACTCCAAGGCTCATGCCGAGTTCGGTGACGTTGACCCTCTCTCGCACGACCCTCCGAGTGATCCAGAAGGGCCCTGGTTCCTCGATTACCCTGTTCTCTACGACGACCTCTTGACCCGCTGGGATCAGGAAGAGCTTTGCTCCACCTTCCGCAGCCGCCGTTAGCTTCGCTGGAATTCCTCCAACCGGTCCGACGGTGCCATCAGGGTTTACCATGCCCGTCATCACAACAGAACCGTCGAGTGTGAGGTTCGCTAGCGCCGCAACCATAGCCACTGTCATGGCAGCCCCTGCGCTGGGCCCTCCGATGACCATGCTGTCAGACTCCATGCTCACGTAGAAGTCGAACTCGTTTGGGTTAAGCCCCAGCAGGGAGCATGCGACTAAGGCGGCAGTCCTAGCCGCCGACTGTGTGTCCAGCTGCGTCAGAGGGTCGGCGGAGAAGTACACCTTCCCAGAGCCCGGCCTCACGACTCTCACGGTGAGCCTGCTGAGGACTCCCTCGCCAGCGGTCGTTACTGCGGGAACCGAGATCGACACCTCTGACTCCCACTCGGGAGCGGACTGAGCCGAGATCGGTGGCAGGACCGCTAACAGCAGTAGGCCTAGGATCGCAGCACTCTCTAGGGGTCTCGTTCTCATAAGCCTCCCGCAACGTCACCTAGAGCGTCCATCCACCACGAGAGCAGTTCCTGTCTCCTCTTCTCGATGTAGTCGGCCGTGTAGAACAGTAGAATTGACGCATCACCCCACGAGTCCAGAGACTTCGATATCTCTGACTCCCATACGCCTGCCGCCGTTATCGACTTTAGCCAATCGACTGGGTTCTCGTCAGGAGGTGCCGCAGGAGCGGGCCAGTCCTCCCGTCCTGAGAACTTGACGTGCACCCTCCCCTCCTCATCCACAACGGCCTCTTCAAAGACGACGGAGTCAACCTCAAGAGCACTCGCTCTACCAGAGTCGCGCAAGCTTGAGAGCCACTCCTCGGCGTTGACGGACCTTGACAGCTTTGATATCAGCTGTCTTAGCGAATCAACGTCCTTGAAGACCAGCTCTCCTCGAGTCTCAGCCTCAGCCAAGTAACCCACCGAGCCGATGACCTCCCAGCCTATATTTACGGTTATGCTCTCGCTGCGTGTAGTTAGTGTGTCGATCGTCGGTTATGCGTTAGCGAGTGACGAGGTCTTTGCTTCGCGCCGGGCTCCCCTGGAGTGTAGGCTGGAGTAAGTGATATGACGTGAAAAAACCTGGACGCATTGTGGCACTCTAGTGGATCCTTTAGGACGCGTTGGCGCACAGACATCAGCACAAGGGATTTGCTTGACTTTCATGCAGAGAGCTTTTAAATTGTCTACGAGACCCAAAGCGGGGGTCTCTTGCCTAGAGATAGGGTTTGCCAGCTCGCTCTGGTGTCAGGAAGCTTCACCGAGGCTCTTACGGCTGCCCTTAGGGAGAGACAAGTCCACGGACTTGTCTTGATCTTCCGGAGGGGTGAGATGGAAGAGGTCTCCGCTCAGTCAGACGTCCTGAGCGCCTTCCTAAACCTACCCATAAGGCTCGTCCCCTATGATGACGACGCAAGTCCTGAGCAGATGGCGATAATAATGAGGGAGGCCATCAAGGACCTCTGCCAAGATTACGCAACCATAGAGGTTAATATCGGGGCAGCAGACAAAGTCCAAGCCGTCTCAGGACTGCTAGCTGCTATGGCACACGGGCTCCCCTGCTTCGATGTCATCAACGGTCAGATAGTGCCGCTGCCAACTCCCCCATCAGGTCTTAGGGTTGGGCTCAGCGAAGAGAAGCTCAGCATATTGGCAGCGCTCTGGGAGACGGGAGGGAAAGTGGAGGGGCTAGAGAAGCTCTCCAAGAGGACGGGGATGAGCAGAGCCCTGCTCAGCTACCACATTCGTGGGTCAGAGAGAACCCCGGGGCTTGAAGCCCTAGGCTTTGTGAAAGTGTCGCGAGTGGGTAGAAGGACGAGTGTTGAACTCACCCCCCTCGGTAGGCTTGTGGCCGCTTCGGTGGGGTGATCCAGATGAGGCTCATCCTCTTGGGTCCTCCCGGAGCAGGTAAGGGGACGCAGGCAGCCCGAATCTCGGACAAGTACGGCATCCCTCACATCTCTACCGGTGACATATTTAGAGAGATCCTCAAGAGGGACGACGAGCTGGCTAGGAAGGTCCGCAAATACGTCGAGTCGGGGGACCTCGTTCCAGACGAGATCGTGGTTGAGATAGTCAGGGAAAGGATACACAGGCCTGACTGCCAGAGAGGCTTCATCCTAGACGGTTTCCCTCGCACGAAACCACAAGCTAGGGCTCTAGACGAGATCCTCGAAGCAGATGGGACGCCGCTAACGGCGGCTCTGTACCTACAGGTAACTGAGGAGACCGTTGTGATGAGGCTCTCGAGGCGCAGAGTGTGTGAGAACTGTCAGGCGGTCTATCACCTGGACTTTAATCCCCCTAAGGTTCCCGGTGTGTGTGACCGCTGCGGAGGGAAGCTAGTCCAGAGGGAAGATGACAGAGAAGAAGTCGTGAGGCGCAGGCTCAGAGTGTACAGAGAGCAGACAGAGCCTCTGCTGGAGTACTACAGGCAGAGAGGGGTCCTTAAGGAGGTGGACGGAAACAAGCCAATTGAAGATGTTTGGAGGGAAATTCAGGAGATCTTAGATCCCCTAGCCGAGCGCGGAGACTGCTGAGTTCACTGTTATATCGTTGAGTCGCCCTGTAATCAGGGGGCACGTTGGCCGTCCCGAAGGAAGTCCTGACCGTCAGCAAGAAGGGTAAGGTCGAGGTTAGAACCCTGGTTCGACGCGGGAGATTCGTCTTGATAGAGTACAGAGATCCAGATACGCTAGAGAGGACGGAGAACAAGTACAAGCTGGTGCTGAAGGGCGACGACGGCACGATCGAGGAGTACTTCATAGTTCCGCTCAGCCAGCCGGGGAGGAGGCTACTGATCATACCCAAGGAGAAGAAGGGAGATAAGCTCCTAGTGTGGAATCCAGAGACAAAGGAGGCGGAGCCCATGTTTCCTTAACCGAAAGAGGACGGCAGAGGTATCTTCGACCGGAAAAGTAAAGACTTTAAACATATACATCTAGAAGCCCATTCCTGGGATTGGAGCTGCCCAAAAAAGCCATAGAGGTGGCTACGCTCTCGGTAGTCACAGCTAGGCCAGAGGACGCCGTCTCAAAGGCTGCCAAAATAATGACTCGTGGGTGGTTCAGGAGGCTGCCTATTGTTGACGAGGGTGAAGTTGTGGGCCTCGTGACTGCGAAGGACATCCTCAGGGCGATATCTAGGGCCATCCCCGAGGAAGCAGACCCGTCCTGCCTCGCCGAGGCGCTGAATACCCCTCTAGCTGAGGTAATCAGAGGCCCGCCGGTGACTGTGGGTCCCTACACACCCGTAGAAGAAGTTCTCGACATGGTCGTAGCCTCAGATGTGGGCGCGGCGCTCGTGGTTGATGAAGATGGGAGGCTCCTAGGGATCGTCACTGAGCGTGACCTTCTCAGGGCCCTTGCGGATCTAGAGGTGCGGGAGACCGTTCAGGAGATAATGACAAAGGAAGTCAAGGCTTTGAGCCCAGATGAGCTGGTCATAAAGGCTGTGAAGGGAATGGTGGCAGGAGGATTCAGGAGGTACCCTGTTGTAGACAGAAATGGAAAGCTAGTGGGGATCGTTACAGCCAGGGACTTAGTTGCGCTGGCTGCTGAGTGTGCTGAGAACCCATCGAAGGCTAGTGAGTTCTTCGAGCCAGTGAGTCGCGTTATGTCCAAAAAACCCCTGACCGTGAGCCCGCAGTTCGGGGTCATGGCCGCCGTTAGGAGGACTACCGAGGCTGGCGTGGGTGCTCTGCCCGTGGTCACAGCTGGCAGGCTGATTGGCATAGTGACCGAGATGGACCTCCTCAGAGCGATAAAGCGGTATCTGAAGTCTTAACTCAGCCTACAACGGCAGCTTCCGCGCCGGCGACACCCTTCTCAAATCTCTCAAGTAGGAATGGGTCTATTGGCAGGTCTAGCGGCTCGCCAGCTATCAGCTGGGCCACGAGCTTGGAGGTTATTGGACCCATCATGAAGCCGTGCCCGCTGAAGCCGTTCGCCTGTATGAAGCCCTTGACCCCCCTAACAGGACCCGTGATCTGCTTCGCGTCCGGGGTCACGTCGTAGAGCCCAGCCCACTGCCTCACCACTCTGACGCTCTTGAGCCTCGGGATGTAGGTAGCCAGCAGCTTAGTCATCTTGACGAGGAACCTTAGGCTCGACTCGAAGTTGTACCCCGGCTTCTCGTGCGGGTCACCCCAGCCGCCCAAAATTGATCCTCTTGGAGACTGCCTAAAGTAGACGTTGTCGTGGAAGCATATTACCATCGGACCCAGAAACGGCTTGATTGGCTCAGTTACGAGGATCTCATGTCTGTATGGCTTATTCGGCAAGCGCACTCCGGCGGTCTCTGCCACCTGCCTAGACCAGGCCCCCGCCGCGTTTACCACACACCCCGCCCTAACGAATCCCTTCTCAGTCTCAACCCCGGCGACCTGACCTTCAACGATCCTGACCCTCTTGACTGGCGTAAAGGTGAATATCTCGGCGCCAAGCCTCTCAGCCGCTCTGGCGTAGCCGTAGGTCACTTTGAACGGATCTGCGTAACCATCCGTTGGATTCCAAGCTGCTCCGAGCGCTCCTATACCCTCGACATCCAGCTCGGGGACTATCTCGTTTATCTCTCCGGGCTCAAGCCACTCAACGGGGAGGCCGTGAGACCTCTGCATGACTATGTTCTTCTGGAACTGCTTGACCTCCTCCTCGGTCTTCGCTATTATCAGGTACCCGCCCTGCTTGTAGTCTGTGTCCACCCCCAGCTCCTGATCTAAGTTCTTGAAGATCTCCACGCTCTTCATGGCCAGCCTCACGTGATCCTCGGTAGCCCACTGCTGCCTTATGCCCCCAGGGCACCTGCCGGTTGAGCCCGCAGTTATGTAGTCCTTGTCGAAGACCGCCACGCTCAGCCCTCTGGAGGCGAGGTAGTAGGCTGTCGCGCAGCCTATTATACCGGCTCCAACCACGGCGACATCGTATCTCTCTCGAGGCCTAGTCAATCCTCGATCCCCTCCCTCAGCTCTACCCTGGATAGGGTTCCCACGAGCACAGGAACCACGGGGGGTCTGGGCCTAGGAAGCGTCTTCATGACCTCCGCTGTGCTCACCCCAATTTCCCTGGCCAGCACTGACGCAGCGAGCCTCAGGCATGTTCTCCCCTGACACGAACCCATTCCTATCCTCAGTATGCGCTTGAGCTCCTCCAGAGATCTCACTCTGTGCGTCCTTATGGCCTCCAAGAGCTCGTCAAGCGTGACATCCTCGCACCGGCATATCGTGACCTTTTCCTCGTCAGCCATCTCTAATCCCTCCCGGGAGGAAGCACTGCTCTTACCACATGGGCCAATTCTCTAGGAACGCGCACCGTCACCATAGATGTCTTGTCCTTGGAAGTCACGACTCTGAGGACCTCCGCCTTGGCGACCTTCCTCCCAGTTCTGCCGAGGGCCCAGACGATCTGGCCCTTCTCTGGGACGGGGAGAAACTCGTAGGGTACCGAGACCTCGGCCACATCTCCATCGAGCTTCACCATGAAAATAGCGAGTCCAGGACAGGCCAATACGCACGTCCCACAGCCAGTGCACTTATCCCAGTCCACTGACGGTGGGGTAGTAATCGTTGGCTTGATCACGGCTCCCACTGGGCACACCCAGCCGCAGGTGTCACAGGGTATCTCCTCGTAGCACTCTATGACCGCGACGGCCCTGCCCTCCGCCTTCTCGTCTGGAGGGAGCATCCTCTTGAGGAGATCTTCGGGTATCACGCCGGGCTCGGCGCTCATCCTATCACCTCCCGAGCAGCCTCCCATATCCTCTGCTTGCCTCTCACTACCTTCTCGCTGAATGGGCCGGATCTGAACTCTTCAAGGTGCCTCTGAGCTTCTCCAATGACCTTGTCCGCCTTGGCTGGGTTGAGGCCGAGTTCGGAGGCCGCCTTGGCCCCCGCTATCCTACCCTCGAGCATGGCGGTGGTGGCCTCCTCTATCCCTGAAGCGTCTCCAGCCACGAACATCCCCTCAATTGTGGTTCGGAGAAAGCGATCGTGTATGGGCACTGGCCCGCCAAGCTCCGGAATGTAGTCCCACTTGGCTCCCGCCTGAAGCGGTATCTCCACGGAGGGAGTCAGGCCTACGGCGAGGATCAGCATGTCAACGTCAAGCTGCTCTTCAGTCCCCTCCACAGGCCTGAAGTTCTCGTCGACCCTGACGATCTCCGCCGCCTTGACTCTCTCGGTCCCTATCGCTCTCTTCACCGTATGCCTCAGCAGTATGGGGACACCCATTCTCCTGACCTTGGCGGCGTGAACCGCGTATCCGCCTATCTTCGGCATTATCTCCACGACCGCCTTGACGTCGACGCCCGCCTGCAGGAGCTGGTACGCGAGTATCAGGCCCACATTCCCAGCACCCACAATCAGTGCTTTCTCTCCTGGAACTACGCCAAAAACGTGCATCAGCGTCTGAAGGCCTCCTGCACCCATCACTCCTGGAAGGTCGTTATTCGGAAAGGGGAGCATGTTCTCCATAGCCCCCGTAGCGATGATGACCGAAGTAGCCCGCACTAGCCAGGCCTTGCCTGGAGAGTCGACTAGTAGTGTGTGCTTGGACCCCACGTAATCTGAGACCACGGTAGCTCTGGTCAGCCACCTAGCCTCGAGGCTCTGGAGTTCTCTCAGCAGTATCTTCGCTATCTCTATTCCCCTTACTCCAGCGTAGTTGGCTCGAGATCCAAAGAACTTGTGGGTCTGCTTGATCAGCTGTCCGCCAGGCTTGAAGTTCTCGTCAGCTATAGCGACGGTTGCGCCGAGCTTCGAAGCTTCGATGGCAGCCGACAGGCCGGCAGGACCACCCCCAACGATGAACAGGTCGACGTCTAGCTCCTCGACCTCCTGATCTACGTGTGCGTCAGACGGCAGCTCCCCCATGGGCTTCTGCCTCTCCACATTCATTCCGCTCCTGACGGGGGTAATGCAAGTTCTGACGTTCGGCACTCCGTCGACAGTCATGAGGCACGAAGAGCACTTCCCTATACCGCAGAAGAAGCCCCTCGGCCTAGATCTCTTGTAGCTCCAGGCTAGAGTCGTCACGCCGGAGGCCACCAAGGCTGCGGCAACGCTCTCGCCCTCGTAGGCCTTGACGGGCCTTCCTTCAAAGAGGAACTCTACCTCAGCCCCCCTCTCAAACTCAAGGATCGGGTGCTCCCAGAGCCGTCGTGGCAAAGCGGATCGGAGGGTTGCTCGCTCAATACGTTAAAGAGTTTAGGATATAAAAGTGTTAACATTACATCGAAAACAGGTCACGTTGAATTAGAAATGTGGGATCTGCGTTATTCTGAGTTGGCGTTACTGGGTCATTCAGTAAAAGCTAACCAATCGGAGCCCGATTTAGCGGCCCCGTCGGCGAGTGGGCCCGCGCTTCAAGTTATAGGGGCTACTCTCTTTTGTTGAGGCGATGCCCGACTGGGATGTCCACGACAGGTGGGCTGCCAAAGCAGGCGTGCCCCGAGAGGTGTCGCGGTACGTGAACAGACTCATAGACTTCCCGAAAGATGTGCCCGAGTTCGTTGAGTTCGTGCTGAGGAGGGAGCCGCAGACCGGGAAGGTCGTGGACGTCTATCCCGCCTTAGAGCACGACGCGAGGAGGCTCCTAACTGGTATGAGAGATCACCTGGAGTTCCTGCTCCGGGCGAAGGACGCCCTCCACGTCAGGGCTTGGCTGCTTCACTTCGTCCTCGACTACGTGCGGAAGGCGCCGTCCCTCACCCTGAGGGAGGTCCTCGAGCGATCCGAGGAGAAGGTGGAGGGGGCGCCTCCGCGTTCGACGAGGAGCTGCGTTCCGTGATCATGAGCGAGTGGGAGGTGGTCAGGAGGCTCGTGGAGGAGAATGGAGAGGAGATCCTGAGGGACTGCAGACCAGAGACAAGGTAGCGGCCCTCGCAGCCTCTCCTCCACGCGGAGGTCGGATGAGCCCCCCTTTATAAGGTATGGGGCCCACATGAGTTGGATGACCTCTGCCCCGCTGGTAAAGAGGGTGTTCAGGTCGGGCCGCAAGCCGGAGAGGGGAAGGATTAACCTGCCCGCGAGCTGGATCGGTACCAAGATCGTGGTGGCCCCCGAGAGGGACTACGTCGTCGTCCCCAAGGCCGAGTACGAGCGGCTCAAGAGGAGGCTGCGGAGCCTGACCTTCGTCAAGGAGATGTTCGAGAGCGTGCTGAACGCACACGACGGGAGGAAGATGTTCAGCGTGGTGAGCAAGACCTGGAACCCAGTGACTGGCTGCCTGCACATGTGCTCCTACTGCTGGGCCAGGAGGCTGGCCGAGACCAAGCTGAGGAACAGCGAGAGGTACAGGGAGGGGTTCGTCCCCAGGCTGAACGAGCGCGAGCTCAGGGTCAAGTTCGGCCCGGGAGACGTGGTGTTCGTCTCGGACATGGGGGACCTCTTCGGAGACTTCGTGCCGGGGGAGTGGATCTCCCGCGTCCTGGCCCACACGAGGAGGTTCCCAGAGACCTACTTCCTGTTCCTCACCAAGAACCCCGCCAGGTACAAAGAGTTCCTCGACGAGATGCCAGAGAGGGCCATACTCGGCGCCACGATAGAGACGGACAGGGACGACCTCTACGTGAGGGAGGCCGTCTCCGGCGCCCCCCTGCCCAGCAGGAGGTACGAGGCCATGAGGGACCTGGAGTGGGACGCCAAGTTCGTCTCGATAGAGCCCATCCTGGACTTCGACCCCGAGAGGTTCCCCGGGTGGATCGAGGAGATCGGGCCCGTCATGGTCTACGTGGGCTACGACAACTACAGCAACAGGCTACCGGAGCCCCCCCTCAGGAAGACCTTGGAGCTGGTGGAGAGGCTCTCCGAGATCACTCTGGTCGTCAGGAAGACCATGAGGAGAGCCTGGAACGAGGGGATCGAGGCTTACGCCCAGGGCGGAGGAGGGGAGCGAGCCCTTGGGCGGAGGGGACGACTGGCTCAAGAGTAAGCTCTCCCAGCTCTTGGAGTACTCGAAGGAACTCTGTGAAGATGGCCTCCCCCACTACCCGGCCCACTCCTGGTCCGTGGTCAAGCTGCTGGTCCTGGCCGGGTGGGTCTGGGTCTACACGACGATAATCCCGAAGTACTACGACGAGTACTGGTACGTTGACCTCCTCGCGGGGTCTGGGACGACCTTCGTTGAGGAGACGGGAGACGTAGTCCCGGGATCTGCCTTCGTGGCTCACTACTTTGCCAGGGAGAAGTTCAGGAGGTACGTGCTCGTGGAGAAGAGCGAGGATAGGTTCAGGGCCCTCTCCCAGAGGGCCGCGAGGGTGATGGGCGACCTGGCCAGGCCGCTCAGGGGAGACTGCAACGAGCTGGCTGGGGAGATAGCCGACGAGATCAGGGAGGCGGGGGCCCACGCACTCGTCTTCATAGACAACGAGGGGCTGAGGGCGGCGGCAGAGTGGGAGACCGTGAAGACTCTGATGGGCGTCCCGAGCGACCTGATAATCCTGTTTCCCACGGTAGGGGCGAGGAGACCCTGGGGCTCTGCGCAGGACGGGGAGAGACTCGTCAGATCCTTGGACAGGTTCTACGGAACCGGGGTGTGGAGGCTGGCTCGCGGAGGAGAGGACCTCCTGAGCCTCTACTTAGAGAGGCTAAGGAAGGCGTTCCTCGAGCTGAGGGGTCGCAGACCCTTCGTCTCGAGCATCAGAATCGGGACCAGGTCGTACTACTACGACCTCATCTTGGTGTGTAAGGACGGGCCTTACGTGAGGGCGTGGGACCACATCAAGTCGAGGCTCGACTGGGAGGATCCCGAGACCGTGGGGCTCGTGCTGAGGATACTCAGGGGAGAGATCGTCCCGCTGGACTTCTTCACGGATCTTGAAGAGCAAGTTGGAGGACGCGGTAGACAAGAGACTTTAGACAGGTATTTCTGACGCATCGGAAATTTCCGCAAGCAGTCCTGGAAATGAAGGCATCCTAGAGGCCTAGTAGGTCCAACTCACGCTCGCCGCGCTTCTATAACGTACCTCCTCAGGGCGTCCGCCAGCTCGCCAGGGAGTTCGCCTATGCCCTCCTCGAAGGAGCGAGACAGCCTCTCCTCCTCGCCGTCCATGCCCGAGCCGATAGGCTGGTCGCTGGGATATAAGCTGTTCAAAAATCGACATTAAAGAGTTGAAGCCAAATCTTCCGACCCACGCTCCGCTTTTGGAAATTGGGAGAGCTTATGAGCAAGCCTAACTGGCGTCGGAACTCTGGTTCCTCCTCGAAAGCGCTTCACCAGCCTCTTAGCTCCATCGAGAGAGACCATGTGGCCTGGAGAAATGTAGATGGGCCTTCCCCCCTCCCTCAGGTGGAGAGCCCACCCCACGTGGCGACCGAGGTACAAGACCTCCTCTCCCCTCAGCCTGCCAACCAGCCTCCTCTTCGCCACCCCTATCGCTGGGACGTTTGCACAAACTCCCACGTGGCTGGCCTCGCCAAAGAAAGCTGGATGAGCGATGCCGTGGCCGTCCACCATGATCACATCAAAAT
>DRBY01000060.1 GCA_011042755.1 Thermoproteota archaeon
AATGGGGGTAGTCCCGTACTTCTCCCTGACCTGTGCGATCTCAGAGTAGTCCTCAGCTAAGTGGATCTGGAGGGGAACCTCCAGCTCCCTGGCGGCCTCGGCCGAGGCCCTGAGGAGGTCGGGCTCAACTGAGTAGGGAGCATGGGGGCCGAGAGAAGGGACGATCAAATCGCTCTTGTTTTTCCACCTCTTGACGAACTCCTTCGCGTACTCGAAGGCCTTCCAACCGTCTCTAACGACGGGGCTGCCGAAACCAATGTAGCTCTCCGCCAGTACTGCTCTTATGTTGAGCTTGATTGCCTCCTCAGCGATCGAGTCTTCGAAGAAGTACATGTCAGCGAACGTCGTGGTCCCAGTTCTCAGAGATTCGAGGATCCCAAGCGCAGCGCCGGCGGCGACTTCTTCTGCGGTGAGGTGGGCCTCCATGGGCCATATCTTCTCCTTAAGCCAGGTCATCAGATCCATGTCGTCGGCGACTCCCCTGAAGAGGGTCATGGGGATGTGGGTGTGAGAGTTGATGAGCCCTGGAATCGCCACCTTCCCTCTCCCGTCGATTACAACATCAGCCGTGCTCGGAAGGTCTTTTCCAACAGCTACTATCTCAGAACCTTCTATTCTTATATCTACATTTTTCAAAATTCTCCTCTGTTCGTCCTGAGTTACTACAGCCAGCAGGTTCTTTATCAGAATGCTCTCCAAAGCTGACACCGCTCAAACCATCATGTGAAACTAATTAATACCGTCGCGGTGTGTCGGCTTGTGCAGAGACGTCTGCTGACAGCAACAGCAGTACTCGCTCTAAGTTTACTGTCATTTCAACCGGCCGCTCTGGCCGAGCCGACTGCGGGAAAGTTCACCTACTCGTTCACAGTTCATGAGGATGGATCTATATCCATGGTGGCCAATTTCACCGCAGCAGAGGCTGGCGTTGCGTGGATAATGGTTCCGAAGTGGCGGGAATACGGGCTCACATACGAGGGAGTGACGAAAACGAGCCTCCAGGTAGACACTCCATACTACTTCTACAGCAATCTGACGTTCGAGTTCTCAGAAGGAGCCTGGCTTGCGATTAATTACTCGTACAGGTTTGGCTCCTTCATAGTTGAGCCAAACGGCGTCTTCTTCTCAACGCTGGTTGGGTACGACCCTAGGTACCCTGGCGAGGTGCTGGTCAACCTCCCGGTACGCTTTACAGTCGAGGCCACATACCTCGATGGCAGCAGGAGGAGCCCTGACGGAGAGACGATTCGTGGAGACGTTAGAGTGCTGAGATTCGACATTCGGGAGGAAGAACCTCCCGGCCACAGGATTATGGTCGTGTTTAAGTCTCCCGAGGAGTACGCGGAGTTCTCCAACATAACCGTGGGGAAGCTGACGATAGTGTCTCCTAAGAGGTACCTAGACGTTGCCGAGAACGTCTCAAGAATCTATCTGAAGTTCCAACCAGCCGTATCTGAAGTTACGGACGTCCCCGAGATCCCCATAACTCTGAGGTTCTTCATACCCTCAGACCCTGACCAGATCGCCGTGCTCGGCTTCACGAGCGTCACCAACCCGGCGGCCCTCACGGAAGACGTCATAACGCCAGGCAAGGTCTCTCTGAACCTCATGCTTGTCAGGTACCCAGAGAGCTATATGCCGGAGACCCTGGTTCACGAGTTACTGCACCAGTATATGCTCAGAGCGGGCCTCTCTACCGAGCTAAGGTGGGCGCACGAGGGCATGGCTCAGTACATAAGCTACCTAATCCTCAGGACTAGGGGATACCCAGAGGCCGGCCAGGAGGACATCAACCTGTCCATCCTAGTCTACAAGGAACTCGGGAGGCTGGGGTTCCTTGAGGACTGGAGGGGCGGAGAAATGCCGGGGGACCCAGCTCTCTACTACTCTGCCAGCCTCTACGTGTTCTGGAACTTGGGGGAGAAGTATGGGGGGCTGGAGTTCTACAAGAGGTTCTTCAAGCTAATCAGAGAAGACAAGGCCGAGGTCGACGAGCTCAGCGAACTCATCTACTATCTGAGCCTGGCAGCGGGCGAAGATCTCGGGCCCTACTTCAGGGAGCTGGGCTTTAACGTGCCGCTCCAACCGATGCTGGCGGACCCTCTCGAGGCCAAGACAGCCTATGCAATGCGCATCCTCAACGGAACGAGGTATCTCAACCCGCTGGCTCCGCAGGTCAGGGGCCTGATCGACGCCGCAAGGGGCTACAGACTGGTGGGAGACTTGGAGTCAGCCTATAGGGCCCTAGATGAAGCCACGGCGCTGGCCGTACTCGGTCCTCTGGTGCCCATATCGCTAGCCTCGGCGTTAGCCACACTCCTGACAAGTCTCACGGCTAAGGGAGGGACTGTCAGCGAGCAGGCTAGAGAGCTAGAGAGGCGGCTGGCCCTCTTGCTATTCGAGAAGCCCGTGACCAGATGGGAGCTGGCGCGAGAAGTCCTCAGGCTGTCTAAGAGCAGGGACTACGAGCGCGCCCTGATGGAAGCTTTAGAAAAAGCTGAGGTGAGTGGGCTGGAGCCCTTCTGGACCTAGACGAATATGGTTCCCTGCTTCTCAAGCTTCTCAAGCGCTTCCCACCGCGCAAGGAAGGCCCGCTCTAACTCTTCTATCTGCTCGTCGGTTAGATGTCTAAATCTCTTCTGGAGCTTTATGTACTCTTTGAGAGGCCTTCTCTTCGGCCTCATCGTGATTCTCAGTCTCCCCCTCTCGACCTCAAAGAGGGGCCACACGTACGTATCTACACCGAGCTTGGCCACCTCGACGGTCTTGTCTACGGGGAAGTTCCAGCCGGTGGGGCAGGGTGCGAACACTTGGATGTACCTGAAGCCCCTCATGCTCAGAGCCTTCTCTATCTTCTTCAAGAAGTCGGCTGGGTACCCTATGCTGGCGGTGGCAACGTACGGTACTCCGTGAGCTGCCACGATCAGGGCCATGTTCTTCTTCATCTCTGCCTTACCCGCAGGCGTCGTCTTAGTCCAGGCGCCTGGCGGAGTGGCTCCAGATCTCTGAATCCCCGTGTTCATGTAGGCCTCGTTGTCGTAGCATATGTAGAGTATGTCCTCGTTCCTTTCAGCAGCTCCCGACAGCGCCTGAATTCCTATGTCATAGGTCCCGCCGTCTCCCGCCCAGGCGACTACAGTGATTCCTGTTCTACCGAGGATCTTCAGGCCCCTAGCCATCCCGGAGGCGGTCGCTGCCGCCGCGGCGAACGCCATGTTGAACACGGGGAACTTGAACGCGCTCTTGGGATAGGGCCCCTGAATCACGCTGGTGCAGCAGGCAGGAATCACGAAGATGGTTCTCCCCTCCAGCGCCTTTAGGACCCACTTCAGAGCTATCTGAGCGCCGCAGCCCGGACAGGCGGCAGTTCCAGGAAGGACATACTTCGGACCCTTGGCCAGGTCCATAACGGTCTTAGCCATAATCGATCACCCCTTCAGCTTGTACCACTCTACGGGTCTCACCTCTCGGGCTCTCACCTTCTCTCTCGCTATGGCGACCATCTTCGCTATGTCCTCGTACGTAATGTCCCTTCCGCCGAGCCCGGTGACGAAGCCCACCACAGGTGTGTCGACTCCCGCAGTGAAGAGGGCTGACCTGACATCGGTAGCCAGCGGCCCGCCCTGTCCAAAAGATATGCTCCTGTCGACGACTACCAAGAGCTTCCTCCCGTCGGCAATTCTGACGACGTCTTCTATCGGAAAAGGCCTGTAGCTCCGTATCTTGAGCAACCCAACGCTCTCGCCCTTGTCTCGGAGCACATCCACGGCCTCCTCAGTCTCGGAGGCTAGCGTGCCGGTGGCCACCACTATAACGTCTGCGTCGTCTGTCCGGTACTCCCAGACGAGATCTCCGTGAAACCTACCGAAGCGATCTTTAAACTCTGCTGAAACCTCCTTAATGACAGATTTGGCCTTGATCATCGCCTCGTGGATCGACCAGCGCATCTCCATGTAGTCCTGGTCGGGCATCACCAAGTTTCCAAGCGTGACTGGATTGTCTGGGTCCATGACCCAGTGCTTCGGCTTGTACTCCGGCAGAAACGCGTCGACATCCTCCTGATCCGGTATGTGCACCGGCTGGAACGTGTGACTCAGGACGAATCCGTCTAGACACACCATGAAGGGCAGAAGCACTCTGTCGTCTTCAGCGACCTTGTACATCATGAGAACAGAGTCGAGGGCTTCTTGATTCGAGGAGACGAACGTGATCATCCAGCCAGTGTCTCGCTGCGATATGGCGTCTTGGTGATCTACGTGTATGCTCCACGGGGGACCGACGGCTCTGTTGACGATGGCCATCCCTATGGGGAGCCTGGCCCCCACGGCCCAATGGAGGACCTCGTGCATTAGGAGCAGGCCCTGGCTCGCGGTGGCCGTGAAGGTTCTTGCTCCAACAGCGGCCGCGCCGATGGCCGCGGCCATCGCGCTGTGCTCGCTCTCGACTCTGATGTACTCAGCGTCCATCTCTCCCCTCGCGATGAAGTCGGCTATGTACTCCACGATAGTCGTCTGTGGGGTTATGGGGTAGGCTGGAACGACCTTCACCCTAGCTAGGCGAGCGGCGTGAGCAACGGCGTGATTCCCAGTTATTATATCCCACCTACCCCTGCTCTCCTCCCTCTGGATCATCCCCTCACCTCCGGGACCATTTCTATGGCCTTCGTGGGGCATTCATTCGCGCAGATGCCGCAGCCCTTGCAGAACTCGTAGTCTATGGTGGGATAGCCGTCTGGTCCCTCGTCTATCACATCTTCCATGCAGTAGAGCGCGCACGTCCAGCACTTGACGCACTTGTCCTTGTCTATGACTGGCCGAAAAACCCTCCAGAGCCCGGTCCTCCCCACAACCGCTTTAGAGGGTAGGGAAACCGGCACAACTATTTCAGTAGGCATGGTAATCGCCTACCAGTCCCCAAGTAAGGCTCCTTTTGTGTAAATGACAAAATCTTTTCCCTCAAATTAGAGGCCGCTTAAACGCCCCCCTTGGCGAACTAAGGAGAGTTCACTGCCAGCTGTGTGAGAAAGAGGAGCTAGTCGGCTCAAACGGGCTATTTATGCAGAAAAGAAGGGGGCCTTGCTCAGAGGCCCCTCTCAGGTCGAGTACCCCTCTCGGGCACGGCCTCCTCCTTGACGAGGAGGGTCATGCCCTCAAACTGCAGCTCGAGTGTGCTTCCACCCAGGGCGCCGGGTCGGACGCTCACTTCAATGGGGTCGGTCTCCCTCATGGGGTAGAAGATCTTCCAAACCTGGGACTTGAGACCCGGCTGCCTCTGCTCGAGGAACTCCAAGATCCGGTCAGTCATTGGAACTCCTACACGCCTCGCAGACATAGTGACACCCCTCGGCCACTCCTAGCTTTAGGCCGGTGAGAGGGCATACCCTGATGTATAAAACTGTTCTCTCATTCAATTTGGAATAGGAGGCCTACGTATGTTCCAGGCGATTTAGGACACGATAACTTAGATTCACCCTCTAGAAATCCTCGAACACTGGTAGAAAGCTAGTTAAACAAGCCTCACAGGTTAGCGTACCTCATAGATCTGAGCCGCTCTCTGAGATTTTGTCTTTGTAAAATAAGGCATTCTCAGTTCTCTTGGCTCCAAATAGACAGTTCATCTCAGAGATCTCTCGTCTTGAGCCAACTATCTATGGAATTAATCCTACGGTCTAACGTAAACAGATCCTTGCCTTTTGACGAAGCATGATTTATTAGGCTTCTCTCCTCAAGATATACATGGTGGGGAGGTGCGATTGCATGAACGATCCCATCGATGTCTGGCTCCCCGTGCTCGCCGATGATTGGGACACTATCCTGTACATTGAGTACCTGTATTTAGCGTGCCAACCTGACGTAGAGCCCGTTCTCGAGGCTGAATCGGTCGAACCCTGTGAGGAGCCTGAGCAGAAAGTTAAAGGGACCGTCTTGACTAGCTAAAACTGGGTGCCAGTCGCTTAATGCCAAGACCGCGCGGCCCTTGGGCTCCTGAGAGGGCTTTCTTAGGGTTTAGTGTGCCCTACGAAGATGCAGACTACGTGATAATCCCAGTGCCCTACGACTCAACATCTACTTGGCGACCCGGGGCTAGATTTGGCCCACAGAGCATCATAGACGCCTCGAGGTTTCTGGAGCCGTACGATCCTCAGACTGGAGTGAGTCTTTCAGAGGTTAGAATACACACGCTACCCGAGCTGGATTTGCCGAGAGGAGATCATGAGGGAGTCCTCTCCTTAATTCAGAACATTGTGTCGGACGTAATATCAGACGGAAAGACTCCAGTAGTTATAGGGGGAGAGCACAGCATTACCATTGGAGCGTTTAGAGGGGCTTGCTCCAGACTTCCCCTGGGCTACATCTCGCTAGATGCCCACCTAGACATGTACGACTCATACGAAGGAACTAGGTACGGCCACGCATCAGTCTCAGCCAGGTGCTCTGAGACCGCTTCATTCGCGGCCGTGATCGGCGCAAGATCGGCGGGACTCGAAGAGCTGAGCCTAGCTCAGGATCGCGGTGTAATGGTGATTTGGGCGTGGCGGCTAGGTCAGAACCCCTCCTCCATACTGGATGAAGTGCTCGGAGGGCGGAGGGGCTCTAAAGTCTACGTCAGCGTTGACGTCGACGTATTCGACCCCTCCGTGATTCCTTGCACGGGCTGTCCGGAGCCAGGAGGGTTGGAGTGGTACCAAGTGGTTCAGGCGCTGGACTGGGTACTTACTGCAATGAGGCCAGTCGCCCTGGACTTTACAGAGTTAGGAGAGTGTTTCGGCAGGCACGACGCTCCGTACACAGTGGCCAAGCTGATCGCGCACGCGATAGCGATCATTGAGTCCCACGGATAGCCTCCAACAGTCGAGGGATGGCGACCTCAGATATGGCTGCCATTACGAGTATCTCCACCCAAGCCTTTCCCAGTATGCCCAGAATAACTCCTCTCGTCAAATAGACGGCCTGCTCAGGAGGCAGTACGAATCTGGCGGTCAGCTCTAGCACCAAGTACGTGAAGGCAGACTCAGGTACATATCCCAGGGGCACTGCCAGCAGTGGTCTCAGCCTCTTCCTTAGTAGGCCCACGAAGACCCCAGTCATCGCCTTCCCTGGGAATATCAGCAGCCCAACTGAGATTGGCATGAAGCCCATGAGGGAGAACCTGACGAAGGGGACTACGGAGACTAGCGCCCCGGTGAGGCCTCCCCACCACGGGCCCATCGTGAAGGCCGCCGCTATTGTGCCGAGGTGCGACAGATCCAGCGCTATCTGAGGGTGGAGGTTACCTATCTCCATTGAGAGGATGGCTAGCGCGTTCCCAAGAGCTCCAAACATCCCAGAGAGGACAGCGTACTTGCTGAGATCCCCTGAGTTCATTTTGACCATAAATGGTCAAAAGTCCATTATTGGATAAACTTTACGGGCGCTCGGGCGGGACAGCGTCTCTCTCCTCGAGCAGGTCGGCCATCTTCCTCACTAGCTGATCCAGACCCTGACCCGTCTTTGCAGAGACCACCACGTGCGGAGCCTCCTCGACCGGCTTAGAGTACTCTCTAACCCTCTCTCGCAGGATCTCCTCGGTTACTAGGTCAGCCTTGTTGAACACGACCAGCAAGTCCTCAGGCTCCTTCCCCAGCTCTCTGAGAAGTCTCAAACACTCAGATATCTTTACCTTAGCAACCTCCGGCTTTTCCGAGACGTCCACGACGAGCAGAGCCAGCTGGGAGTACTGCATGTCTATCGCGTTCAACCTGAACGAGTGTATCAACCTGGGGTCAAGACCTAGGACGAATCCTATGGTGTCCACAAGGTAGACCCTACCATCTAGCAGGGCCGCGTACTTGCTAGACAAGGTCGTGAACGGCTGGGGGCTCACTGGCTTCTCCATCCCCGTGAGCGCGTTGAAGAGACTGGTCTTGCCGGCGTTGTAGTACCCAGTAATCACCACGATCTTCCCTCCAGCCTCTATCCTCTTCCTGACCTGATCGAGCTTCTGCCTCTCCAACTTCTCGATCTTCCGTCTGAGTATCTTCATGCGACGCTGAACAGCGTTCACAGCTCTGTGGTACGCGTACTCACCTCCTCCTAGGAAGCCCGCCCTCATCCGGAGGTACTTCTTGGACGCGGCCAGCTTGATGTAAGGCAGAGCCTTGCTCAAGGCCGCGAGATCTATCTGCAGCTTCGAGATCACGTCGCTCGCAGCCTCGCGGAATATCCTGAGGGTGACTTCGTACCTATCTACGACCTCGACGTCAAGCGCCCTCTCTAGGTTCCACTTCTGCTTGCTCGAGAGCGTGTTGTAAAACGCCACCAGCTCTGGCTCTATTTGTCTGACTTTCTCCTTGAGTTCTTCGACCTTACCCCTGCCGAGAACGTAGTTAACTGTGGGCTTCTGCCTGACTTGAATCAGACGGTAGACTGGCGCGTAACCCAACGTGCTTAGCAGGGTCTCCAACTCGTTCATCTGTATCTTGTAGAGGTAATGGTCGTGTGGATTTGTTTTGACCATCACCGTGACTACCTTAGGCCTCCTACCCACACTCGCTCCTCCCTCTCTCGACATCGCGTGGGTCTCCCGGGTTATTAATGCTTCCCGCCAGGTTAGCCAAAGCTAGGTCGCGCGTAGAGTTCCCTAGGCCCCTTCACCGTGGCGTCTATGATTACCTTGGCGTATGGAAGCCTCACGGTCCTAGTCTCTCCATCCACCTCGATCAGCCGGAGGTTACAGTGGTCCAACGAAGATCCAAGGACATTCTCTATGATCACGTAGTCTTTGGGCGGATAGGCCCTCTGGACAACTGCCCTCATCACTTGTTCGTAGTCGTAGACGTCAATGTCTGAGTCCACAACTATGACTCGCTTCAGGCTTTTGTGGGCAGCCATCATGGCTAACGCCACCTGAACCGGCTGTCCCTCATACTCCTTCTCGATAGCAACGGCGGCCTCGATCCACCTGCCGCCTCCCGGAGTCATGGCAACGCCCACAACCTTTGCGTACTTTGACGCCGCCTCCCACAGGACTGGCTCGACCGGCAGTCCCATCAGCAGCTCGTGCTCCTTCCCTCCGGGCAATATGGCCTGATAAACTGCGTCGCTTTTGGCACGTATGGCTCTTATCTCCATCACAGGCTGCTTCCTGACGACATCCTTTCCGAAAATTTCGTAGAACGGTCCCTCGTTGGCCCTCTCTCCCGGCAGGATTCGCCCCTCCAACACTATCTCAGCCTCCACCGGGGCGTCTGCGTCGACCGCTTCGCAGGGAGTCAGCTCTATGGCTCTCCCCTCCAGGGCACCCGCTATCTCCAGCTTGTCCCTATCTTCAGCCGGGATAGCTCCTGCCAGCATGATCCCTGGTCCAACTCCAATCGCGACGGCGACGTCAAGAGGGGACCCCTCCTCTTCAGCCTCTGTTATCAGCCTGTGAAGCTTCCTACCCTCTACTGCCCTGAAGGTCACCCTGTTCTTGGAGACCGGCAGCATCCTGTGGTAAGAAACCGAGTATATCCCCCTAGCCTTATCGTAGGCTATCACTATCCCTGCCGTAATGTAGGGCCCGGCTTCGCCAGTGTAGTGCCTGAGGATTGGCAGCTGGTCTAAGTCGACGGGGTCTATCGTGACATCCCACTTGGCCGTCCTGCCCTTCGCGGGCTTAGGACCCCCGCGGATTGAATCCCGGAGTACGACCCATAGATCTTTTGGAGAGACGCCCAGTAGCGAGGAAATCGTCTCTCTGCTGGAAGCCACGCCGCCGGCTACGGGAAACTGGCTACTAGACCCAGACCTCAAGATGGGAGACTTGAACAGCGCTGCGCCAGAACCTTCCACGCGCGCCAGATTCTTAGCGATTTCGTAGTCCACGCTCAGCGGCTCCTCGAAAACGCGAAGGAGACCGGCATTCTCAAGAGTCTCTAGAGACTTTCTTAGACCTCCTAGCCCCATCTTTCCGGTGACTGAACATCTCAGAACGTTTTAAATAAGCGAATGAGGGGTGTGCGAACTGAGTATGTCGCATAGGTCCACCGCAATTCAGAGAACTCATCTGATCTCGCAGGTAGGTCCGCATTTAGAGGGGCAAGAGGTAGGCCTTGCTGGCTGGGTCTACAGGTACAGGGACCTTGGATCTACCGTGTTCATCGTGCTGAGGGATGCCACAGGGGTTCTCCAAGCGGTGGTCCGCAAAGAGGAAGTAGACGAGAAGAGCTGGGAGGCAGCAAAGAAGGCCGACATAGAGGCCTCAGTGAGGCTAAGTGGTATCGTTAAGGCAGACCCAAGGGCTCCAGGGGGAATAGAGGTTCAGGCCAGAAAAGTAGAACTGGTGGGGTTCTCTCCAGACTTCCCAATAAAACAGGGCTCGGGAGTTGAATTCAGGCTAGATAAGAGGCACCTTGACTTGAGGAGCAGGAGGATGTGGGCTGCCCTCAAGATAAGAGCGGAGTTCATCGCTGGAGTTAGAGAGTGGTTCGACGAGAATGGATTTGTTCCCGTGGAAGCGCCAACGTTCGTTAGTGCCGCCGTGGAAGGAGGGGCAACTCTGTTTGAGCTAGAGTACTTTGGCAGGAAGGCATACCTGACCCAGAGTTCTCAGTTCTACCTAGAGGCGGCAATATTCACATTCGAGAAGGTTTACACGATACAGCCGAGCTTCAGAGCCGAGAAGTCACGCACGCGGAGGCACCTCACCGAGTTCTGGCACGCCGAGGGGGAGATGGCTTGGCACGATCTGAACGACATGATGGATGTGGTGGAGGCCCTTGTAGACCACGCAGTCCAAAGGGTCTATGAGAACAGGCAGGCCGAGCTGCAGCTATTGGAGAGGAAGTTTGAACCTCCTCAGAGGCCCTACGAGAGGATATCATACGACGAGGCGATAGAGATCGCTCAGAGCAAGGGAGTCCGGATAGAGTGGGGCGACGACCTCACCACGGAGGCCGAGAGGGTCGTCTCGCTGGAGTTCGACAGGCCAATCTTCGTGCACCGGTATCCGCGGCAGGCCAAGGCTTTCTACCACGCTCCTGATCCGAGCAGGCCCGAGGTGGTGCTCTGCGCCGACCTCCTGGCTCCGGAGGGGATAGGAGAGATAGTTGGAGGAGGGCAGAGGATACACGACTATGATGAACTCGTGGAGCGAATTCGAGAGAACGGGCTGAGAGTGGAAGACTACGAGTGGTACCTAGACCTGAGGAAGTACGGATCCGTCCCGCACTCCGGCTTCGGGCTGGGAATAGAGCGCGCGGTACGATGGATCGCAGGTCTGCCCCACATAAGAGACGCGATAGCGTTTCCAAGGACGCCCACGAGGCTCACTCCATAAGCTCACTCTAGGCTCGCCGTTCTCACGGACTCCTCCGAGTCGTACTTTGCTTCCAACACACGCCTTATCTTCTCCGCTCTCTTCTCGCCGACTACGGACCTGAGTTCTGGGAGGGTTGCTTGGAAGATCCTCTGGAGGGTCTTGAACCTCTTCAGCAGCGCCGTAGCGCTCTTCGGCCCTATTCCTGGGATGCTCGTCAGAACGTAGAGCTGGACCTCTTTCATGCTTGCGAGCTTTGGTCTCCTCCTGGCTACAACAGGTCCTCTCCTCCCTCCTCTGGCTAGAGATGCTATGAACCAAGCAGTCTGCTCTTTGTCTCGGACGCTAACCACGCTGGCGCCCATCTTAACGATCCCGGCCAGCGCTCCCGCTAGGATGCGTTCCTCCCGTGGAGTCAGAGGCGGAATCGTGCCTTCTATAACCACCACGACCGATTCGTATGTCTCTAGCATTCGCGCGACCTGATCGAATATCCTCCCATCAAAGATGGAGTTCAAGAAGTCCCTGACAGTCTTCCTCTCCACGCATATCTGCCCGCCGATTAGGTAGTCGCAGGGCGTGAGTCTCCTCTTGTCAACACTCTCCAGCAGGTTCTTGAGAGCCTCATACAAATTGTCTGGCTCGTTTGAGTCAACTATCACTCTGGCTGGCACTCACGGCACCCCTGATAACTTCTATCTCCTCTAGAAGCCTCCTAACC
>DRBY01000118.1 GCA_011042755.1 Thermoproteota archaeon
GATGGAAAGAGAAAGACGCTTGACGGCGTCTTCGCGGTTGAGCAGATATTTATCGACGCCAGGAAGAGCCTGAAGGCGTCAAACCAGGATCTCAGAAAGGCCTTCGGCACGGAAGACGTGTACAAGATCGCAGAGGTGATACTGAGAGAGGGGGACATCCAGCTAACCGCAGAGTACAGGAAGAAGCTGAAAGAGGAGAAGACCCGCTGGATCGTTAACTACATCCACAGAAACTTCGTGGATCCAAAAACAGGGCTTCCACACCCCGTGTCTAGGATTGAGAAGGCTCTCGCAGAGGCGAAGGTAAAGATCGACCCACTCAAGGAGCCAGAGGCCCAGATAAAGGACGTAGTGGAGTCCCTCCGAAAGGTCCTACCGCTCAAATCAGGGATGATCATAATGGACATCGAGGTTCCGGCGGCTGTCTACGGGAAGCTCCGCGCGTTCTTGGGCGGACAGGGGGACATCCTCCGCGAAGAGTGGAGTAAGGACGGATCTCATGCAATACTGAGGATCAGAGCTCCACTCGGCTCGCAGGTTCTTATACTCGAGAGGGTGGGTCAAGCAGGAGGACACGTGAAGGTGATCAGAGAAGAGGGATAAGAGTTGAAAACTAAAGAGCCGAAGATATTGGTCGCAAACAGGGATTTGGTGCTTCCAGGCCAAGCCCTGGCTATCGGCCCAGTCAAACCAGGAGATTACGTGTACGTAGACAAGAAGGGGGTTCTCAGGTCCACCAAGGTCGGACTGGCTGACATCAGGGACGGCGAGATCAGAGTAGTCCCACTTGCAGGAGGATACATTCCGCGCGAGGGAGACTTGGTCATCGGCACGGTCTCAAAGGTAGCCGGAAATACGATCCTCGTGAACATAAACTCGGCGTACATGGGGATCATAATTCCACCGAGGGGCCTCAGGGGACCCTCGCGGGCGAAGTACAACCTGTCTCTGGGGGATGTAGTCTTGGCCAAGGTGAAGGCATTCAACGGCGCATCCACACCCCTCCTATCAATCGAGGGCGAGGGGTTAGGGAAACTCCGAGGTGGGAGGATCTACGTGATCAATCCAACGCGCGTTCCTAGGGTTATAGGCAAGAGACAGTCGATGCTGATGCTCCTGAGGGACAAGCTAGGGCCGGACATAATCGTAGGGCAGAATGGGGTAATCTGGTTCAATCCCAAGACGCTGAGGCATGCCCTTCTCTTCGAGAAGATTCTTCAAAAGATCGAGAGAGAGGCCCACGTGTCTGGACTTAGCGACAGAGTGCTTCAGCTGATAGAGAGTTCTGGTTTGGATGAAGGTAGTGGGAGTGTGTGATTTATGCCGCTAATTGTTGAGGAGAAGCCTGAGGTTCTCATAACCGATGAGGGAATCCGAACAGACGGAAGGGGGCCTCTTGACATAAGGCCGATCAAGATCCAGGTCGGGATACTGAGCCGAGCCGACGGCTCGGCCTACATAGAGTGGGGAGGAAACCGAATACTTGCCGCCGTGTTCGGACCGAGGGAGGTCCACCCTAAGCACATGGCTCTGCCAGATCGAGCGATCCTTAGGTGCAGGTACAACATGGCGCCGTTCTCCACACCGGAGCGAAAGAGGCCAGGACCCGATAGGAGGAGCATCGAGCTCTCAAAGGTCATAAGAGAGGCGCTGCTCCCCGCGGTCTTTGTAGAGAAGTATCCTGGAACGGCTATAGACGTCTTTGTTGAGATCCTCAGGTCGGACGCTGGAACGAGGGTGGCCGGAGTCACGGCAGCCTCTCTAGCGCTAGCAAACGCTGGCATTGAGATGAGGGGCTTGGTCACGGCCATAGCGGTGGGCAGGGTAGGAGACTGGATAGTAGTCGATCCCAACCACGACGAGGACCAGTGGGGAGATGCAGATGTCCCGATGGCGTTCCTGATGGAGGAGAAGCTCGTAACGCTGCTGCAGCTAGACGGTCCCTTGACCGAAGAGCAGTTCGATAAAGCGCTGGAGCTAGGCTCAAAGGCGGCCGATCTGGTGTACGAACTCCAGAAGGAAGCTCTGAGGAGGCCGTACGAAGTGGTTCGACTTGAGATATTGAAGGGAGGCGAGTAACATGCTTGATGAGAGGATAGCGGCGGAGCTGGTTAGCGGCTACATTAGGGAGCTGGCGGCGAGCGGTCAGAGGAAGGACGGCAGGGCTTTTGACGAGATCCGCCCAATTGAGGTAAAGCCTGGGACCTTCACCAAGGGAGAGGGCGAGGCTTGGGTCTCGCTTGGCAACACGCAGGTGCTCGTTGGAGTCAAGGTCGACGTGGGAACGCCCTTCCCGGACACCCCGGACAAGGGAGTGCTGATTTCCAACGTAGAGCTGCTTCCACTGGCATCTCCGACCTTTGAGCCTGGACCGCCAGACGAGAATGCGGTTGAGATGGCTAGAGTGGTAGACAGAGCCCTAAGGGGCGCTAACGCGATAGACATGGAGAAGCTCGTAGTTAAGGTCGGAGAGCTGGTCTACATGATCTTCTTGGACATGTATGCTCTAGATCACGACGGGAACATAATCGACGCGTTCGCGCTTGGATCTCTCGTTGCACTCTCGAGGACGAAGATTCCCGTGGTAGAGCTTAAGGAAGACGGCGAGATTCAAGTCAAGGAGGAAACGTTTGACCTCCCCATGAAGGACTTCCCGATAACATTCTCCTTCGTTAAGATAGGCGAAGCGCTGATGATCGACCCGACGCTAGAAGAAGAACTCGTCTCCGATGCCGCCATCACGGTATCGATAGATAGCGTCGGCAGGGTATGCTCAATACAGAAGAGGCATGGCATATTCAGGATAGATGAGATTAAAAGGGCGATAGAAGTAGCCCGAAGGAAGTACCCAGAGGTAGCCGAGATACTGAGAACGCAGGGAGGGGCGTAGCGAGATGCCAAAGAGACCCCCGATGGCGAAGCTGAGGACTGCTAGGTATGGTCTCCGGGTTAGGAGGCAGTATGAGGCCGTCTTAGCTAAGAGCAAGGCGCTGTACAAGTGCCCAAGATGCGGCGTCCACGCTCTCAGGAGAGTGAGGCTGGGGATTTGGCGGTGCAAGAAGTGCGGATTTGAGTTCGCCGGAGGCGCTTGGGAGCCGAGGACATCCATATCGACGGCCGCTGAGGCTGGTCTAGCCAGAGTCACCGAGCAGTAGGAGAAGGGGCCCTATCTTGATCTTGATTACCACTTCCCACAGGCCCTCAAGACGAACTCGCACGTTGATCAGGGACCTCTCGCACGTGATACCCGGCTCCGTTCGGGTAAACAGAGGTAAGAAGAGCCTAGAGGACCTCAGGCAAGAGGCCATAAAGTATGGACTAGATCGAGTGCTGGTTGTAGGAGAGAGAAAGGGCAATCCAGGTTTGCTCAGGTTCTATAAGGCAGCGATTGCATCGATAACGCCAACTAACGCGCAGGTGATCCTGTCTGGCGTCACGCTCAGGAGAGAACTCTTCGGGAAAAAACCCGAGAGGGTCCCGCATGTGAGAGAACTTGCAGTAGCGCATCAACCTACGGAAAACCTTAGAATGTTCGCAGAAGCCTTAGCAGAGGGTCTCGGGACAGATCCACCTTCGGCCGCGTCTGACATCAGTGAGTTCCCTGATGCAGATATCGTCTTATGGGTTCTAACTCACGAATTGCGATCCGTAGCTTCCTTCTACCTCTGCGGTCCGCTTCGCGTCAGGGAGATGGGCCCAAGGTTATTTCTTGCTCGCTTGGTGCAGATCTAGGGGGTAGGATCACTTGATATACAGTGCCAAGATTGTTGTAGAGGGACCTGAGGAGGATCTCCTAGCAGTGAAGGCTATTCTAGAACCAGACGCTTACCTCCCCAAGCCTAAGCTAGAGGGTAACCTGTTAACGTTCGAGATAAAGTCAGAGTCCCCAAGGAAGCTGAGAGCCGAAGTAAACTCACTCCTAAGGCTATTTGCACTGATCGAGAGCCTACTAGTGATCGTTCGGTCTCTGTAGGACAAACGTTTATTATACGTCCCCCCTCCCTACAAGGCGACTGGGCCGGTGGTCTAGCGGCTATGACGCCGCCTTGACGAGGCGGAGGTCGTGGGTTCGAGTCCCACCCGGCCCACCATTCAACTCGTGCGCGGGAGGTAGCTTACGAGTGGCCAAATACTCTGTCAGTCGGTTAGGAGGCCGCGGCGTCATCACCGATAGAGGCTTGGTTCTAGGGGAGGTTGTGGATCTAGTCGTCGACGAACTTTCTGGCAAAGCTATCTCGTTGGTTGTTGAGGAGGCTAAAGGCGCCGCAGGGGCGCTGACGAAGAAGCTCAGGAGAGACAGGGATGGCAATGTCCTGATTCCCTACTCTACGGTGAAGTACATACGAGAGATGATTGTCGTAGACGAGAGGCTTCTGAAGCTCTACATCGCGACCAGAGGGGAGTGAGCACAACTAGACCAGGCTCTCAATAAGAGAGCGCACAGCCTGTGTCACTAGTCTTGAGACTCTCGTTAAATCTTCGCGTTTGCGGGATTTAGAAGACTCAACGAGTTCAGAGGTCGCGGCCGAGGCTGCTAAGAGCGCGTGATCATCTCCCAGGTGCATGGAGCACCCCTCTATCACCGCCAGGGCGTAGTAGAGAAGAGCCTTCAGATCGGTTTCATCAAAATCCTCCTTCCATAGAATCTGGCGAAGTACTCTCTTGAATGCTAGGTGAGCGTTGAGTATTTCTGCCAGAGTTTGGGTCATCCGACTTATCGCGCGCGACTGGCGACATTAGCGTGATTGACATCATAACTTTTAGGCCCGAGGGGAGCAGCTGTCAAGCGATGGAGTTCGAAGTTGAGTTAGCAAGGAAAGAAGTGGATGAACTTACAGGCGCTCTGCGCGTGGGCTTTACCGTGGAAAAGCCTGTGAATGGGGAGCTATCCATCGAAATCCCCTCAGATTTTGAGAAGCGGCTGAAAGGAGAATTTAGAGGCCAAGTCTTCGTGACAAAGGACAAGCCAGAGAGTGTCGGATCTTCCGATCTCCTCATGCTGGCCACGGTGTACGAGTCAGACGGGAAGAAGGTTCTGAAGGCCTCGGCATATGGCCTTCTAGTGCTCTTACGGTTGAAGAAGCCTCTCAACGACCTTGCCGAGTTCTCGCGGGGAGACGAGGTTTACGTTTGTGCGAGAGGGCTCCTCGTCTGAGTAAGGTAATCGATAACTTTGCTAAATGTTTTGTTTTTTAACATTTACAAGTATTAGGAGCCCCAGCTATCAGTGAGCATGAGACCCGAACTGGAGAGGGTAAGAGAGGCAAGCTTAGCTGACGCCGAATGGGTCTCAGGCGGGAAGCGGTTCCTTAGAATAGGAGGGCGCAGACGACGCTACACAGCAGAGAGGGGTTCTCGAAGAATTCCGTCATGGTTCCTGACCGTGATCAGCGAGTTAGGCCTACCCCGCCAGGTAGCCCAAGACGCTGCTGAATTATGTAGAGTTTATTGCATGAGCAAGAAGATTAAGTCTCGGCCTCACTGGCTTCTGGCGGCCTTAATTCTACTCTCTAGGAGTAGGGGAGGCCCCATCCCTGCATCGCTCCTTGAAGAGTCGGCCAAGAAGGTAGGAATAAGCGTCAACGCCAGAAAGCTAGCTCTATTCTCTGCGGAGATGTCGTCGTTCCTTAAGCTCCCTCTCAAGGCT
Organism: Thermoproteota archaeon; assembly: GCA_011042755.1. Next base: position 5,648 of record DRBY01000118.1, read on the forward strand.
CGCGCTCCAAACTACATACCGTTTATTATCTCAGGACTGAGGAAGGACCAAGAGATCTTCCGCAAGCTCAGCAGGGACTACGGAGAACTTGTTGACCCAGCATTACTGCGGCTCGAGATCAAAGCCATTAACATGGCTAGATGCCTCGAAACACGCTATAGGGGTTTGTTGGCTGGTAAGAGCCCTTTGGTAACGGCGGCAGCATCGGTCTGGCTCGCGGCAAAAACCCTTGGGATGAGATCTATAACTCAGGAAGCGGTGGCAAAGGCCTCAGGTATAAGTCACTCAGCTCTCAGGAGGAGGATCTACAGCTTTGGCTTGTATGTAAGCAAGCGGGGTGAGAGGGGTACCAGGTGGACCGATCAGACGCCGTCATAATAGCTCTCGTTGCCTTGGTCATCATAAACGAGGCGAGAAAGAAGATCTCCACAGTAGAACTCGGAGCCCGCTTTCACTCCACACTTCTTATGTCTGGAATTGCAGCTCTACTGGTAACGGCTGTTATCGTGATCAGCTGGAGGAACCTCAGGCTCTCTTCATTAGGCCAAACACTCAACACTCGCCCATCAAATCTGCACGTAAAGACCTTAGCTCTACGTCCGAGGAATCCGAGCCGATCGGAGACTATAGACAGCGAGAGTTTGTCAGTTTTAGTTGAGTCCCTAGGGGTAAACGCGCTCCTCTTCCAATGCTTGCGCTCTTCCGAAGCGTCTCCCTTGTATATAGCGCTCTGGGTAGACCGTAATAGAATCAGCAAGGAACAGGCGTCTGCTCTCCTGAATGCTGCAGAAGGCGCAATAAAGAGCATGCTAAGCAAATCATTTGAGGTCGAAGAGGAAAATTCACTGAGTAGAAATCTTACGAATTTCCTGCCAAATCTCAAAAGTTTATCTCCATACTCGGCCATAAAAGATCGATTGTCTATCTCGATTCGACCCGCACTCGATCTAAATCGACCAGAATGGCCGCGACTGCTATTGGGTAGAGATTCTGATGGCAAAAAGGTCTGGATTCCACTGTCTACGTTCTCTAAGCACGTCTTGATAATGGGCAGGACGGGTTCCGGCAAAACGACGACAGCTATGTCTCTTTGTGAGAGACTCTGGTCCGAGTTTGGGATACCGTTTCTAGTCCTTGATCACCACAACGAGTACGCAGGCTTTGTCCTGAGGCTGGGAGGAAAGGTTATCGGTATCGGTCCCAACGAGCTGTCTGTAAACGTCTTTAAGGGATTGGCTGCCGATCCAAGTGGCGTTTCGATTTCGGTAGAGCTTCTAAGAGACGCCCTAGAGTTAACCCCCTCCCAGTGCTTCATAACTCACAAGTGTCTTCAATCGGCACTTAGAATGGCTGCCGGCGAAGATCCGACGCTGGCAGACCTCCTAGAGGAGATTTCTGAGTATAGAGAACGTACCGCTCCTGAGATGGAGAGCAAGCTCGCTCTGCTCCGTAAGCTCGAGCCGCTAGTAGCAGGGGAAGGCCGGGCTCACCTCATAGAAGAGCGCATGCCCGACTTGGAGGACCTCTCGTACCCTCTTGCAGTCGAGCTAGCCTCGGTCGAGTCGGATGACGTCAGGAATATTCTCGTACATGTGATCCTGAAGAGAATCTACGATGCAGCCAAATCCTGGGGGTTGGGGGCTCCCCTCAAGCTCGTTGTCCTCATTGAGGAAGGAGAAAGGGTTATGCCCATCATAGCCGATGAGAGAGGATCTACCGTGTTGGATAAGATGTTATCAGAGCTCAGGAAGTTTGGCGTGGGCATAATCGTAGTTACGCAGGCCCCCCACGCGCTCTCCCGTCGCGCCATGAGGAACTCCGCTATCAAGATCATCCACTCACTTGGGTCGCCCGAGGACGCGCGCGCGATAAAGCCATTTCTAGAGACCGGCTCTGCCTCGGGTGATCGTAAACTGGTTGAGGTCCATACGCTAAGACCTGGAATGGCGTTTCTCACGCTGGAAGGTGATCTGAGACCTAGAAAGATAATCATAGTTCCGCCAACATGTCCAACGGCTCCTCTGCAGGAAGAGAGCATTAGCAGACTCTGCGAGATAGCTCCCGAGTTTTATCTCGCTACCATCTAGGGGTCCTCCCTCCTTATTTGCTGTAGAACTATGGGTCCATTACGCCAATTTATGGCCTGCTTAGGAAACCTCTCTTCGCTCACGATGGCTAAGATCTTCTCTACAACCATTTGTGGGGATAGCGTGCTTACGTCGATCTCGAAGATGGTATCTTCTGGAAATACCTTGCGGGCCTCGACCCCGCAGAAATCGATGATCTCGGCCTCGATGTTCTCTATGAGCTTCTTTTTACTGTATCCTCTGTTCTTCAGCCTATCTGCGAGAATTGCGGGATCGCACCTTAGAACGACTACTTTGTCAACGAAATCGAGGGGTACGAGGTCTGGATAGAGGGAGACGACGACGCAAATTTTTTCACCCTGATTGTTCAGCTCACGGCGTAGCTCTCTCTTCACACGCTCAATGTCAAGTATCTCACTTTCTCTTTCTTCATCCCAACCTAAGGTGAGTCTTCTCTCTCGAGCGAATCGCCCGACCTCTATAATCTCGCAACGGAACCTCTTGGCCAAGAGAGAACCGATCGTGCTCTTACCTGTCCCGGGAACTCCCGTAAGTAGTATAATGCCCACACCCACATCCCAGCTTGCAACTTTTATATACACTGACTCTGCTAGAGGAAACCGGGCTCCGGTGGTGTAGCCAGGCCAAGCATAGGGGCCTCTCGAGCCCCAGACCCGGGTTCAAATCCCGGCCGGAGCACCATTCAACTTCCTTCTCCTCCGGTAGATCTCCTCAGTACGGTAGTTCTCCGAAGAATGTGTATATTGGGTGGAAATCAAACCTCTTTACGAGAAGCACCCACAGAAGCACTGCTACAGCTATTGCTACGACTGCTCTGACCCTTCTCCTATGGAAAATTGGAACTGATAAGATCATCCCGCTCACCGACACCATCAGAGCGTAGAAGGTGTAGATTATCGTCTTCTCGCGAAGCATCCAGAGAATAGTAACCCAGACTGCGAACTCCGAAATTAACAGCGCAACTCCCGTGGCTAAGGCGCCAATAACAGCTCCATAGAGAGCTTCAACTAACGTGAACCTTGCTGAAAACGGGATCTCCATCCTGGGCCTCGCTCGAGCGCGCCAGCTGTAACGTCTGGGTCTCCTGTGCATATCAGACGACCTCCCCGACTACTGTGCCTACCTCCTCCCCAGAAACAGCCCCGAGCACTGCCTGGGGCTCGAGACCGTTTAAGATTATGCATCTAACTTTCGATCGCTCAAGTACCTTTATAGCAATTGGATCCAGGAGTTCATACTTCCCTGGCTCAAATTGATATCTCTGAACTATCTTCAAGAGATCCTTGTACGTAATCCTCGGAATAAAAGTAGCCCCTGGCTCTTCTGGGGGCCTATCGTAGACTCCCTTGGCTCCGGTAGCTTTTATCATGAGCTTAGAATTGGTCATCTCGGACATCACGGCCGCAACGGCATCAGTAGACTGAGCCGGCGCCATACCTCCCATCACCACCACGTCATAGCCATGGATCCCAGACAGAGCCTCCTCGTACGTTTCTGGTACCCTTGGGTAAGCCCTCGACCACAGGGATGCGATTACTAACGCAGCGTTCAGGCGAGTGGCCATTATTCCGATGTAGTCTAAGAACGCCTTGTTAACGCCATATCTCGACGCGGACTCGATGTACTCCCTTGCCAATCGGCCACCACCTGCTACAACTATCAGCTTGTAGCCCTTCTCAACCAATCTTATGATAATGTCTCGATATGCGTCGAGTATGGTCTGATCCTCTTTGGCCCTGTCGAACACAATGCCTCCGAGGAGGAGAGTGAGCCTCATACGACAACGCTCCCCATGTTGAATCCATTAAATAATGGCTCGCTATCTGACGTCGAATCTAATGGGCTTCTCAAGCCTAGAGAGAAGTACAACTCTACTCTCTGGTACCTCAGATAGTATTCTGTAGCCAGTGTGTTTAGCGAGTTCCTCCGCGAACCTTCTGACTTCCTCGTGCGACGGCATACAATCCCGCGATAGCCGCCGGCGGGAATATCCGACGTACATGTAGGCCTTAGGTTCAACGTAGGTTGGCCCATATTCGTTTATCAATTTAGCCCATAGCTCGGCATGTTGCATGTTCATACCCTTTATTGTGGTAATTCTCATAACAGTTGGACAGGAAAGCGAAGAGATCAACTCCAGCGTTCTATTGAGTCTCTGCCACGCGTCTGGAATCAGTGGCCGAGTTATCTGCTTGTACAGCTTCTCGTCATAAGCGGGAACCGTTACATAGAGCTGCGTTGGCTCTTTCTCAATATTCTCGAGCCTCTCAGGCAGGGTTCCGTTGGTAACTATGAAGGTGGTCATCCCCCTCCTCGAGTACGCCTCTACAAGTCCCCCTATGTGCGGGTATAGCATTGGCTCCCCCGTAAGGGATATGGCGGCGTGGCGAGGGTTCTCTGCTTCTCGGAGCCAGTCCTCCCTGAACACTTTGACGCCCTTGTATCCCTGCACCAACATGCGCTGGATGCGGATGCTCTCCGACGCTATATCCTCTGGGTCGTCCCACTTGGAGCCCTCCTCTGGTATCTCCTTCCATCTGTGCTCAGGGGGTAGATCGCTGGCATTTAGCCTCCAGCAGTACAGGCACTGAAGGTTGCAGAAGGACGCTGCGGGGGTCATTTGGAGGCAGCTCCACGTAGTTATTCCGAAGAACTTCTGCTTGTAGCAGGTTCTACCTCTCATGAGGGCTTCTCGAAACCAATAGCACGGTTTGACGGCCGAGTGATTTAGCACGAACTTGTATCCCTGCCTCTCCATGAGTTCCCTTACGTGGGGCGGAACCGTAACAACGCTCGCCTCCATCACTCGTAGGTTGTCTAAGAGGGAAAAATAAAGTGAACCGTAGGAGGAAGCTGAACGATTGCCTCATGATGTCTAAAATTCACGGGCACATAGAGCTATGCAGAGTAAGGTTAGAGGAGGTTGAAGAGGCTAGGGAACGAGCAATTAGACTTAGCCGTGGTCTCCTTAAGCTGGCGAGGAAAGCCGTGTCGCTAGCCCACAGGGGGGAGCCCAAGGAGGCCCAGAAGATCGCAAAAGAGGGGCTGAAGACCTACTGCGAGTTCATGTCCGGTCTGAGCGAGACTACCCGCTCGGTCTGCCTGTCTGCTCTGGCGCCCTCGGTTCAAGAATTGGTTGAAGCCACCGTACTGAGCCAACTTCTGATCGGGAACGAGATTTCTGGCCCAGATGAACTCGGAGTTGGTTGTCGAGAGTACTTGCTGGGATTAGCGGACGCCGCCCTTGAGCTTAGGAGGGCAGCCCTAGACGCTCTGAGGAGAAACGCGCCGGAGCGAGCAGAGAGGCTCGTGGAAATCATGGAGAGCCTCATGGACTCGCTGTCAATTCTAGTGTTCCCAGACGCGATACTTCCGATAAGGCATAAGGTGGATACTCTGAGATCTCTGATTGATCGCACCAGATCCGACATTATAGCCTCTGCGGGGAGGGAGATTCGTTGAGGGGTAGGAAGATAGCTAGAGTACTCTTCTTACTGATATCGATTGCTAAAGCTGGCGGGGTAGCAAGACCAGTCGGAGTTCAGAGGCTCAAGGTAGATGTGAGGGCCCCTCGAACGACCATCCTAAGGTGGATCTCTGAGGCGGCCGAACTAGGTCTAGTTGAGGTCAGATCCTCTGGGAGGAGCAGGGAGGTCATACTCTCCGAGAGAGGAAAGGAGTTCTTGATTAACCTAATTGAGGAACTTCAAGCAGCGTTGGAATCCTCAAGAGTCTCTGCGACCGTGACAGGGATGGTGTTTAGCGGGTTGGGGGAGGGAGCTTACTATGTATCCCGAGAGGGCTACAAGAGAGGGTTCAGAGAGCTGCTGGGATACACTCCCTTCCCTGGGACCCTGAACCTAAGGTTAGCCAGCAGCACCGACGTAGAGGCCGTGAGAAAGTGGAGGGCCTCGACGGCCTCCCAAGTAATACAAGCATTCAGCGAGGGCGGCAGAACCTTTGGCTCAGTGCGGATATACCCAGTGAGGATCGTCGGGTGCGATTACCCGACTCACGCCTTATTCGCTGAGAGGAGACACTATGGGGAC
>DRBY01000076.1 GCA_011042755.1 Thermoproteota archaeon
ACGCGTCGGTTCCGAAGGGATAGGCCGGTGCCTGGCATAGTCGTCGTGGGGATGCAGTTCGGCGACGAGAGCAAGGGCGCCGTGGTTGACTACTTGGCGAAGGATGCCGACCTCGTGGTCAGATACAACGGCGGGGCCAACGCTGGGCACACGGTGGCCGTCGGGGACCTGGTGATGAAGTTCCGCCTCATGCCGTCAGGGGCCCTCAGGGGGAAGAAGCTGGTCATCGGCAACGGGGTCGTGGTGGACCCGAAGGTCCTGGTGGAAGAGATAGAGATGCTCAGGAGGGCTGGCTTCGAGCCCGACTTGCTCGTCAGCAGGAAGGCGCACGTCGTGATGCCCTACCACAAGGTCATAGACGCCGGCAAGGTCGCCTCCTCGCTCGGCACGACCAGGAGGGGGATAGGGCCGACCTACGCGGACAAGGCTAGGAGGACTGAGGCGATAAGGGTCGACGACCTGGTAGGGGAGCACTTCGAGGAGAGGCTCAGAGAGGTCCTCAGGGCCAAGCTTGACGAGCTTGTCGCCTTCGACATAGTCAGCGGAGAGGGCGAGCTTCTGAGGTACGCCAGGGAGCTGTACGAAGAGTACTCGAGGTACGCCGAGGTCCTGAGGCCCTACGCTGGCGAGGCCTCCCTGCTGGTCAACGAGGCCCTAGATGAGGGCAAGACGGTCCTATTCGAGGGGGCTCAGGGAACCCTGCTGGATGTCGACCACGGGACCTACCCCTACGTGACTTCATCGAACCCGATTGCGGGAGGGGCCTGCGTCGGCGTCGGCGTGGGGCCCACGAAGATAGACAAGGTGGTCGGCGTCGCCAAGGCCTACACGACCAGGGTCGGCGCCGGGCCGTTCGTCACGGAGATCCACGACGAGCTGGGAGACAGGATCAGGGAGAGGGGAGGAGAGTACGGCACCGTGACTGGGAGGCCCAGGAGGTGCGGCTGGCTCGACCTGCCGATGCTGAAGTACTCCCTCATCATAAACGGCGTGTCTGAGATAGCCCTGCGGAAGCTCGACGTGCTGGAGGGGATCGACCCAGTACGGGTGTGCGTGGCCTACGAGGTCGACGGGGAGGAGAGGGATGTCATGACCCCCTTCGTGAGGGAGCTCGAGAGGGCCAAGCCAGTCTACGAGGAGCTGGAGGGCTGGAAGGAGATCGGTTCCGAGGGATGGAGGAGGGTTGCGAAGCAGGGATACGAGGCCCTCCCAAGGCAGGCGAAAGAGTACATCGAGTTCATCGAGGATCGGCTCAGGGTTCCAGTTAAGATGGTTGGAGTGGGCCCGAGGAGAGAGGACACGATAGCGAGATAGGTTGGACGACCGCTCTCTACCCCGAAGTCTCAGAAAGATATTTTACCCAATGGGGCAGTTCACGAACACGTGCGCCCGGCGCTGGCCTTGGTAGCGTCTGTCGGGGTGGTGCTGGTAGCCTACTCGCTGGCGTTCCCGCTGGTAGAACTGGCCAAGAGCGTGTCTCCCGGCTTTGCGTCGAGGGTGGAGTCTGACTTCCTCTACTCGTCTGCGATCGTGAGTCCGGTGATCGCGGCCGTCAGCCTAGTAGCCATGTGGGCGGCCGGCCTCCTCCGCAGCCTCAAGGCGCCGAGCGCCCGCGACCTGGCGATTTCTGCCCTGGTCGGACTGATAGGCGCCGCAATCGTGGAAATCGCAATGGCTCTGCTGCCGGGGGAGTGGCCTTCGTCCGTGTCCACGCCGAGAGCCGACCTAGAGTACTTACTAGCGTTTCTCTCGCTTGCAGTGGGTCTGGCCAGCCTCGCCGAAGAGTTCCTCTTCAGGGGAGTCGTCCAAGGACTGATGGACGCGAGCTCGAGTTGGAGGGCTTACGTCGGCCCAGTGCAGGTCAGTCTTGGGATGGTGGCTGGCGCCCTGCTGTTCGGACTCCTCCACTTTGCTGGCTTCGCCAGAGTGGGCTCGCCGTGGGCCGCGGCTGCCGCTGGAATCTCTTCCACGATCCTCGGGCTGCTCGCGGGAGAGGCCTACCTAACGACTGGGAGTCTCTGGTGCGCCGTCGAGGTCCACGCCCTATTCAACGTAGTGGGGCTCGCCGTGGGCCTGGCTCTCGGAGGGGCCTGAGCGCTGCCCGAGCTTTGAAGCAAATCAGATCGGGAGGGGACCAGAGTTCAGGGTCCCTAACCTGAGATCAGATGTATGAGATCCTCTCTAACGAGGAGGCGGGAGGGGGGTATGGATCGTCACGTCGAGCTCCTTCGCGAGATGCTGGAGCAGATCCTGCGCGAGGAGCGATTGGCGCGTGAAGAGGTGAGGAGACTCAGCCGAGAGGGAGTGATCGGCGAGAGGGCTCTCGCCAGGTACAGTAGGCTCAAGAAGGCGAAGGAGTGGGCAGAGAACGAGTTTGACCGTAGAGGCTTCCTCATGGGTGGAGCTAGACTCCTGCTGGCTGAGCGCTTGGGTATAAGGCCAGGAGAAGTCATTCTGGACTTAGGATCAGGGGACGGCTGGTTCTCCATTCAGGCGGGTCTGATGCATCCAGAGTCGCGGTTCTATGGAGTGGAACTCTCTGAGGAGTTCGCTGAGGCAAACGAGTACGCCAAGATCTTCGGCCTGGGCAACGTTCGCTTCTTCTACTTCGACGCCTACGAACTCCCTCTCCCCAGCGAGTCGGTCGACAAGGTAGCTCTCTTCTTCAGCTTGGCGAACATAGCTCGCGATCCTCAGGACCTGGAGAGACTCTTTGACGAGTGCAACAGGGTTCTCAAGCCTGGCGGGCTCGTTGGGTTAGCTGAGGCCTTCCTGGAGGACTTCCCAAGGGAGTTAGGTTCTCTGCTCCTTGAACTCTATGAGTACTGCGGGGAGAAGGGGGAGACGATCCTCCCGCTGAGCGACGTAGAGGCAGCCCTCTCGAAGCGATTTAAACTGAGGAGAATCGAGCAAATCGAGTTCAGGGATAGTGGGGTTCCCGCCGGTGAGGCGGCGGAGTACCTGCGGAGGTACTACGGGAGTGGGGTTCCAGAGGAGCTGGTGGAGGCTGTGAGGTCTTCCTGCGAAAGAGTGTGGGTCAGGGACGACCCTCCCTCGTATCACACCATTATAGCCGAGAAAGCGTAGAGCCCGCTGATGCACGAGGCAAGCCAGCTCAGAGGCTCGCAAGCCTTACGCGCTCCCTCAGCTCCCTCTCCAGCTCGTCCACATCAGCCTCCAAGGTTATGGGCACAGATTCGATCCCTCTCCTCCTTTATGAACCCCAGGGTCTGCTCGAACACCTCCAGCGCTCGCTTGAACCTGTCGTCCACCGGGCTGACGGAGACCCCCAGTTCGCCGAGCGGTCTCTCCCTTCCAGCTCGGAAGGTCTCGAAGGTCGCCTTCGTGATCTGCGCACTCGCTCAGGGGGGCTTCTGAGCCATAGTTCTGACTCATAGCCCCTTACCGTGGTCGCCTAATCTCAGAGCCATGTGGGAAAGCTAAACGAGTCTTCCCTAGATTAGGTGCACAGGGGCCCAAGGAACCGTGTCCGCGTGGCGGAGAGTGCCACAAAGCCTGACTGCGCACATGGATCTGGAGTGTAGAGAACATCAGACGTTGTAACAAGAGTACCCTCGAGGGTGGGAGAGCGACCCTACCCCCAGTTGCCCAGGTTTCAGGCCGCATCCGCCTTGCGGGCGGAGTTACCCTCCCAACAATACTAGATCCTTAGGAGTATTTAAACTAGAGCCTCCAGCTCGCAGAGATAAAGTCCTGGAGAATTCTCTGAATATCCTCACAGTCCAACATGCGGATTTAGTGCTCAGTTGGAGACCTTAGCTGGCTTTTGGTTGAATCGACTTGAGAGATGGTCTACGCACGTAGCCATCCTGGCGGAGCTTCAGCGAGCGAAGACCTAGCCGCCCAACCGCGGCTCCACGTAACAGAGGCGGGAAGCGCCCACGAGAGGCTCAGGCTGAGGGATGAGGAGCCTGACCTAAGCTATTTTAGGAGCGAGTCAAAAGAGGTTCTCTGAGTGGGGGTGATGGCAACGGCCAGACATAGGCCAGGCCTTCATAGGGCTTGGCTCGTCCTCATCGCCATCGCCGTCGTCGCCCTAGCCGTCCTGATCTTCGGCCCTCAGAGAGGCCGAGAGGAATATCCGGCAGCCCCTGCGACCATCGAGCTGATGAGCGAGGTCTTCGTAAACAACGGCCGCATACCCGAGAGGTACACCTGCGACGGCGGGAACGTCTCTCCTCCCCTGAGCTGGGAGGGAGTGCCAGCCGAGGCTAAGTCGCTCGTCCTCATCGTGGTTGATCCAGACGCCCCGGGGGGAGAGTTCACTCACTGGGTGCTCTACGACGTGCCCCCAGATCTGAGCGGCCTGCCCGAGGGAGTACCCGCCGCGGGAGAGGTCGAGGGCATCGGAGTCCAGGGGGTCAACGACTTTGGGAGGCTTGGCTACGGAGGGCCCTGTCCGCCGCCGGGCAAGGCTCACAGGTACTTCTTCAGGCTCTACGCTCTGGACGTAAAGCTCGGCCTAGCGCCGGGAGCTAGCAGATCTGATGTGGAAGACGCCATGAGCGGGCACGTGCTCGCCGTTGGCGAGCTCGTTGGACTCTACGAGAGAGGGTAGTAGCAGTCCCCCCTCGAGAGAATCGTGCAGCAGAGCCATGCTCCTCATGCGTACGCGTTATCACGTCCGTGAAGTATGGCCTCAGAGAAACAGACATTACTTAGCTGCATTCAGGTAGGAGGGCATGACGGGGTCCGAGATCCCTCCCACAGAGCAGGGAGAAATTGAGTTGGGAATTCCTGGGTTCGACGACGCTCTCGGTAAGCTGCCAAGAGGTTTCGTTTTGTGCGTTCTTGGCGGCCCCGGGGTGGGGAAGACCGTATTTGGCATTCAGGCGGCCTGTCACGCGGCCTCGCAAGGGAGGAAGGTTCTGTACGTGACCGTCGCGCAGGACTCGCTCTCTCTTAAGAGGCAGGCCGCCTCCCTGGGCAGGGACCTGAGCAAGCTCGAGCAGAGCGGCTTCCTGAAGATCCATCACATACCGGCCCCAGTAGACGCGAGCGAGTCCCAGCAGACCCTCGTGGATCTCAAGTATGAGGTGGAGTCCCTCAGCCCAGACATCCTCATCATCGACGGCGCGGCGGCCCTCGCGAGAGAACTCACCTCGTCGGCTCTCATCGGGATGGTCGGAAGGGGCATCTTTCAAGTGGTTCGGGATCGCGGTATCTTGCTCATCGCTCTACTCGACGAGGGGATCTTAGAGCAGAACTTCGACCTGAAGCAGTGCGCTATGAAGAATAGCGACGTCGTCCTGTGGTTCGGGTGGAGGAGCGTGGGTAAGCTGAGGGTCAGATCGGCTAGAGTGCTGAAGGCTAGAGGGATCGATGTGAAGAGGCCGGAGTGGGGCTTCGCCATATCTGGCGTATCCGGGGGCATTGGCACGCTATTCATCCCAGACAGCCTAGACCACGTCCCCAGGAGGGAAGGGTTCCTCAGCACGGGGTTGCCAGGTCTAGACGAGTTCCTGGGCGGAGGAATCCCCAAGGGCTCACTAACGCTGATCTTAGGTCCCACAGGCGCAGGAAAAGCCGAGTTGGCCTCTGCGATCGCCGCAAACCTCGCCAACCGAGGGCGCAGGGTCTTGATCCTGAGCTTCGAGCTGGTGAAGTCAGATGTGGAGGCCCTAGTTGAGGAGTTTGGCTTGCGGCCAGACCGCTCGAGTTACATAGACATTCACTCGTTGGAGCCGCAGGTCATTGACACGATAGATCAGCTGACCGGCGTCATGAAGAGGATAATCGAGTTCAGGCCAGAAGTCATCGTAACGCTTGGCTACGCCTCGCTGGAGATGTGGCTTGGGCTCGATGTGGCGCTGTACCTGATGAGGCACATGCAGTGCATGGCCAAGGTTAGGGATCTCACGATCCTAGTGACGGCGAGGGCCCGAGATCCGGAGGAACATGCTGAGACGTACGCTCACTATGCCGATCTAATCCTGAGCCTTAGGAGGGAAGAGGGAGAGGGTGTGAAGAGAGTAATCACAGTCCTAAAGAGCAGGAACCCGGAACTCGAGGGGAGATCCGGCCTTCTGGAGATTAAGAGAGGGTCGATAAGGGTAATCCCCCGCTGAGTCGAGTGTGTGAGCGATCCTGCGAATCCATAACACCAGGAGCCTTGGGCGTTCTTTGGTCGCCGGCGGGCGCCGGCATATGCATTCAAAACTTTACTTATCGAGAGACGCTGTCTCTGGACCTGAGAGTTCTCCTCACGACGAACTGCCTGCCTAGGTATTCGACGATCGCTATATGACCGTCTCCCTGCAGCCTCGACAGGACTTCTCTTGGATCCAGGCCGTACCTCCTCAGATAGCTCTCCGCGTAGTCTAGCCTCATGGGGTGGACAGAGGTCGTCGCCAACAGCGACTCGACGGGGTCGCCCGACGCTGAGAACTGAGGTCCCTCGTAGCCCATCAGGAGTTCTACCTTATTCTCCCCTAGAATCGAGGTGAGGATCTCGTGCGCCTCAATTAGAGTCTCCTCCGAGGGGGGACGAACGAACCTCTCGGCGGGCGGTCTGATGGGTACCGCGATGTAGGCTTTGTGGAGATTTAACCTCGCCAGAAGGTCTCCAATCAGCTCGAATTCCTGTGCAGAGTCGTTAAACCCGCTGACTAGCATCGTCTCCGAGATCAGCGTGCCAGAGAACTCTTCAGAGAACCTAATGATCCCGTCTAGCCTCAGATTGTTGGAGATTGCTGGGTGAGGCCTGTTCACGAGCCTCCACACTCTCTCAGTCACCGCGTCGACCTTCACGGAAACCAGATCGGCTTCGCCCAGGTCGGCCCTCACGTCGGGGAGGTGCAGCAGGGACGCGTTCGTTATCACGGCTACCCTCACGTCGAGTCGAGATTTGAGCATCCGGATGGTCTTCCCCAGATTCCTGTCGAGCGTCGGCTCTCCATCGGGCACGAATGTCACGTAGTCGAGACCACCTCGAAGGCGGCTTAGGGCCTCCTCGATCTCTCTGACGAGATCCTCGGGAGGGTAGAACTCCCTCCTCTCTACCTCTAGGTGAGCGGTCTTGCCCACTTGGCAGTAGATGCAGGAGTACGAGCAGTGTTTTGGAGGGATGTTGTTTACCCCCAGAGACCTGCCCAGTCTGCGCGAGGGTACGGGGCCGAACACCAGCTTGGTCACAGAGAGTTAGACTCAAGTCATGCGTATAATCGAGATACTGAGCTATGCATAAGCTTCTCTATGGGAGGAGAACCGCGCAACACCACCCCAGCGGGTCAGCTCGTTCAGCTCGCGCTTCGTTTTTTAACTGCAAAACTCAGCCCCTCGGAGAGGGCAGGGTGTTCCTAGCTTGGAGCTGCTGACGCTGGCCGTGCTTGGCATACTGGCGCTCTTGGCGCCCCTCGCATCCAGGGTATCTGGCATACCGTGCGTAGTGCTAGAGATCTGCCTGGGCATACTCTTCGGCAACTCTGTGCTGGGGATAATCCAGTTCGGAGGACCCTGGACTACGTTCTTGTTCGACTTCGGCCTGATATACCTGCTCTTCCTCGCGGGACTTGAGGTCGAAGCTCGATTCCTGCAAGAGTACGCCGTAGACTCCCTGCTCGTCGGCACCCTCGCGACCATCATTCCCTTCGCCATTGGGTACGCCGTCGGGATTGCTGTTGGGTTCTCTCCCACGCTGACGGGATTGATCTTCTCCACCACCTCTGTGGGGGTAGTGCTCCCGACAGCCAGGGAGCTGGAGCACCTGTTCAACGACGACATCCAAGAGTCCAACAAGCCTTTCTCCAAGCTGCTGATAGGAGCGACGGCGGTCTCAGACATGCTCAGCATGTTCATGCTGGCCTTCATGGTCGAGAGCAGGGACGCGATGGGAGAGACGCTTGTTCTGATGATCATGGCCGCGATCCTCCTCCTACCCTTCTACAGGGCCCTCAAGCTCTACTCGAGGATGACGACCAGGCTCAGAGAGCTGGAGTCGAGGTACTACTTCACGACTAGGCTCAGCATGGTCCTGATGATCGTCCTGGCCGCCTTGGCGGAGATCATAGGAATTCACGCAGTGGTCGGGTCCTTCTTCGCCGGAGTCATGATCTCGGTGCTTACAGAGGGTTCAGCCAAGCTGAGCGACAACCTGCTATCGTTCGGCTACGCGCTCTTCCTGCCAGCGTTCTTCCTGCTGGCCGGCGCCAAGGTCGACCTGCCCTCCATGCTGTTTGCAGGAGACCTCTGGGTGCTTCCCATCTTCCTAGCCTTCAGCTACTTGGGGAAGTTGGGAGGGGTCTACGCCGCAGCCAGGCTCAGGGGGATAACTAAGCGGTTCTCCGTCGCCATGGGCACGCTGATGTGGGCCAAGCTGAGTCTCGTCATAGCCGCATCGGAGGCGGCCCTCAGGATGGGCAGGGTCAGCGAGGAAGTGTACTCCACTGCGGTGGTCTTCGCGATGCTGACCGTGCTGCTGGCTCCAGTGGCCGCTAGGCTCCTCATATCGAAGACTGCCAAGAGGATCGCATCCCGCGCCGTGAGTCCTGAGGTCGTGTGAGCCCCTGGCTCTGGGCTACCTGAAGAACCGCTTCAGCAGCGCGTATATAACGAGGGCTAGGACCAGCACGAAGACGATCTTGACCAGCAGCCACACGATCCTCCAGATTAGCACGGCCAGAGCCAGCGCTATCAGGAGGAGAATCAGGTCCTTAGCCCTCATCTCAGCATCTCTCGCTGAGCTTCACTAAAAACTTGGTTCACCCTCGAAGAACGCCTGGAATTCCTTCGGCAGGCTCCTCGGGTCTTGACGCTCTGCGAGAGCAGATAGGTCAACCGAGTTGAACGTGTTCCAGAAGAGCAGCGGGCCCTCTGCGCCGCTCCTGGCCTCGCTCAGCAGGGCTGCAAAGGCCTTGGCCGTGTACGTCAGGTCGAGCCGTATGCCCTCGGCTTCCCGCACGATCTTTGCCGCCTCCACGCACTCGGGGGTCGGAACCCCGTACCCTGGGCCGTAAAACCCGTGGACCACGCTCACATCTGAGGGGGAGAACCTCAGGTCCGGGATCGACTCTGAGTGCCTTTTGAGGAGCCGCACCACTCTGTTGGCCAGATTGGCCACCTTCCTCTCGTTGCCGATCCTCGAAGAGGTGACCCTCACGCCCACGACCTGAGAGTCCAGCCCCGCCAGCTTTGCTCCGACTAGGAGTCCGGCCATGGTCCCTCCCGTGCCCAGCGCCAGGAATATCTTCCTCGGCTCTGGAACCTCCCCCGCGTCGATCTGCCTCCTGAGCTCAAGCATCGCGTCGACGAACCCCAGGGCGCCCAGCGCGGTCGATCCTCCAAGCGGCAGCACGTAGACGCTCCTCTTCGTCACTATCTGCCAGAGCGTCTTCAGGGCTGCCTCCAGAGAGTTCTTTGCCAAGATCAGCTCTGCGCCGAAGTGCGCGTCCAGGAGGAGGTTCTCCTGAACGTGGCGCGTGACGGGCTGAGGGAACAGTATGAGGATGGCCTTCAGCCCAAGCCTGCGGGAGTGTATGGTAGTCGCCAGAGCGTGGTTCGACCCTATCCCACCGTAAGTCAGGACGTACCTCTTCCCCCTAGCGGCGGCGTCCGCCAGGGTGAACTCCAGCTTCCTAACCTTGTTTCCGCCATAGAGTTCCGAAGAGCGATCATCTCGCTTAACCCAAACTTCGCAGATCCCTTCCCTGCTGGAGAGCTTATCTAGCTTCTGCACGGGCGTTGGAAAGTCCCCTAGCGGAGTCCAAGGGACCTTGCCCTCCAGCTCTGGAAACTCTTCAAAGAGCCAGGGGGAGGACCTCATCGCTCGGCTCGACACTCAGCAACCTATAAACGAAGGGTCAGTCGCCCCAGCCAGATCTCATACCGGCGACCTAGACGAGGGTCACTCCAGCGATGGCTAGGCCGATTCCAGTCCACTCGATGGCAGTCATCTCCTCTCCGAGAAAGACCCAGGCGAGAAGGGCTATCTGGGCAGCATAGTGTTCTGAATTAGCGAGAGTTCGAAGGCTCGGACGTAGCGAAGAGCGCTGTTCCAGAGGAAGAAGACCAACGCAGAATTGACCACGGCGAGCCATGTCACAGTGGCTGCGATCTATGGGTGAGGGCCACAGCTCGCCACGCGTCGAGACCACCAAGGGAATGCCGAGGGCGACCACCATGACTGGCGTGGAATTCAAGAGGAAGGTAACCGTGGTCGCCGGCAGGAGCGACAGCTCAACGAACTGGAGCCCTTGCGCGATCGCAAAGGCAAGAATTCCCCGCGCGGTAGAGTCCCTGAGCTTCAGTCTCGCGTCCACACCGAGACCAGCAGATACCCTGTAGGCTGCGAACGTCAGGGGCGGCAGCTCCTCCACTTCCCACTTGATCAAGATGTGGGATGTGGATCGTGGGAAGGTCACAAGCAGGTCGTACGCCAGTCCTCTGCCTCTAGACAACGCGCATATTCTGCCGCGACCGCGCTATAAACCTGACAGACTGCGTACGAGCCTACAGTCCCTGCGGCTGACATTCATAGCGATCCAGCAATACTCTGAAAAATGAAAACAGACCTGGAGGATTACCTCCCGCGCTGTGGCGGCCTTCACAGCTGTCATGCAGTCAAATCGGCCGATGAAAAGTGGGCGAGCGACCCTACCCCCAGTTGCCCGGAGTTCAGGCCGCATCCGCCTTGCGGCGGAGTTACCCGCCCGAGTACGATGGGGTCGCTCCCTATTTAAACTGGACGCGAGGTTCAAAGCGTGGAATCGCATCCACAGTTCGTTGCTAGAATGCCTCGGCCTCCCTCAGAGGAGATTAGCATTGCGGAGGCCCCAGCTTATATTTCTAGGATGAAGAGCGTGTGATGCCACTGAGCGGACTGGTTGGGGCCTGGCTCAGGCTGAGGAGGTCGAGCGTTGAGGTCAGCAGGCAGAGGGTCAGGAGGCACCTCAGGGCGGTGATCGCCGAGGTCAGAGTGGTCAACCCCAGAGCCAGCGAGGCAGCCGAGCTCTTAGCGAAGCTGCTCGAGAGGATGCTCTTTGCCAGTGAGAGGGAGATCGAGGTTCTGATTAGACTGATAGGACCGGGAGAGGGGTAATGTGAACCAGGTGCTGTCCTACTCTCTCATAGCCCTAACCTCGACTGTCATCCTCCTGCTGCTCCTCACAGGCCCTCTTGGCGACATCTTCAGGAAGATCGACGCGAGGATCGTCAACTCCGCTGAGTGGTCGGTTGGCGGAGCAATAAGTACCTGCGGGTCCGCCGTCATAGGGGGCGGGTAATGCCACGCGAGGGCCTTCACTCCGGTTGAGCTAGTGGTCGAGTGCAGGGGCGGGCAAGTTCTGGTCTGGGACAACGAGACCGGCGCGGAGTTCTCAGTGGAGTTCCCTGTTGAGGTCAAGCTCCTGAACGGCGAGGTTTACCCATGGCACCCAACCAACAAAGTGGTTCT
>DRBY01000036.1 GCA_011042755.1 Thermoproteota archaeon
AGACGGACCACTGCAGGGACCTAACGAGCGATAGACCTCTCTGCGCCACCAAGACTCGTGGGAACCAGAGGAAGACTCCCCAGTAGGCCATGACTATGCAGAACCAGTGGAACCACAGCATGACGGTTCTCCGGAGGTACTCTCCCCTGAACAGCGTTGACACCGGCAGCCTGACCCTCTCGACCTCTTCGATGAACTTCTGCGACTCGGGGACTAACCTCAAGAGCGGAGCCGCGAAGAGCGGCAGAATCCCGAACAGGAAGACTGGTCTCCAACCCATCGACGGGGCTATTGCCAAGCCCAGTAGGGAAGCAAAGAGCCAGCCGTAGGCCCAGAAGGAGTCCAGTATGACTACGTTTCTTCCTCGAACCTCTGGGGGAGAGAGTTCTGTGAGGAGCGTGCTTGCTACCACCATGTAGCCAGTAGCCCCCATCCCGGCGGCGAGCCTGAGCGCCGCCATGGCCACCCAGTTCGGAGCAATCGAGCAAGCGGCCGTTGCCAAGGCCAAGATCAGAAGCGACAGCACCGCGGTTGGACGCCTTCCAATCCTGTCCGCGAGTCTCCCGAAGGCAAAGGCTCCAAGAAGCATCCCTACCAAAAAGAGATTGAGCATGAGGCCGGTCTGCTTTCCGGTTAACGCCCACTCCTTTGCTATCAGGGGAAGAGCAAAGGATATCAAGCCGGAGTTGGAGGCGACCAGCGCCCAGCCGGTCCCAAGGAGGAGCAGCTCTCTCTTCGCCATGCTTTCTCACCGCCCGAATAACACAAGTTAAACTCTCTCCAACGCTGTGGTGGAGGACGGGCCTGCCTTCGGCGGGGATTTAGTTCGCTTCTCTCTCAAGTCGAACCTGTCAGATCTACGCCAACTCAGGTCCTTTCTCACTAAAATTAACTCGTTTACCATGGCATGCATCCAAAGGACGCTGTCAACCGGTCTCGAGAGGAGCATTAGCGGGACGGAAGCGAGGAGGTCCCACCTGCTCCTCCTGGCGATCCCGTAGAATGCTATGCCGGTCCATGAGATCAGGTCCGCGGATATGAAGGTCGCGATCGCGCGGCCCTGCAGCCCGACTGCCTTGGATATAAGGAGCGAGATCGCTAGGAAAAAGAACAGCACATTTTCCATCGTCAGGAAGGCTATCTGAACCTTGAGCCTGACCGGCAGTCTCCTGAAGTGCTTTCTCGCGCTCTGGAAGAATCCAGCGAACCACCTCCTCGTCTGTCGAATGTAAGATCCTAGGTTGGGTGGGTCGCTCGTCCAAGACACGGCGCCTGGCTCGTAGACGACCTTGTATCCCCGCTCGAGGACTGATAGTGTTAGATCCATGTCCTCGGTCACCGTGTCTGGACTGGGGTCGAATAGCTCCTTCCTCACTGCACCTACGCAGCCTGGGATAACCATCACCGAGCTTGTGACGTCCATCCCCCTCTTGTAGACCTCTTGGCCCATGATGTACTGGAGCTCTCGCATGCCCGTGATGGCGTTGTGTCTCCTGGACCTCACGACGCCAGAGACGCCGCCGACCTCTGCATCAAAGAAGTGGGGAAGGATCTTCTCGATGGCCTCAGGGTCCAGCTCTGAGTCACCGTCCGTATAGACGACGATGTCGCCTCGGACGATCGGCAGCGCCGCCCTGAGGGCTAGCGCCTTGTTACCGGTGTTCCTGCCGAGGTGAACGACCGTGATGCGCCTTGAGTACCGCTTGAGTATCTCCGCGGTTCTATCCGTCGATCCATCGTTGATCACGACGACTTGGTCAGGACGTATCGACTGGCTTAGCACGCTCTCTATGCAGGCGGCCATGCCCTTCTCTTCGTTGTAAGCTGGAATCACTACAGAAAATGTGAGGGAGAGGCTGCGAGGCATTCTCAACTCTCTCAGTATGTCCCCATCCGGTAGAATCCGTATCCGAACGACACAGAACCTAACGTGGTTAGGAGCAGGTAAGAGCCGTTTACGCCTAAGAAGAGTAGAGACAGCCGCTCCATGAGCAGCATCAGCGATATGGCCATGGAGAAGAATCCAAAGGCTATGAAACCTGCGGCTATGGCGTATCTCCTCATTCGAACCTTTCTAACTCTCTCAGCTGCCTTCCAGGCCTCTTCCAGTGTCTTACTAACTTTCGCGGCCGGCTCAACCAGCTCTCGAGCACCTATTACTTCACTCTCACTCACTTCGTATCACCTCCCGTGAAATTGGGTTTTACAAGGTGTTCGACGAGCCGAGCAAGCTCCTGGAGCCTAATTACGCCCTTTCGGAAGGCGTCGACTACTATCTCGAGCGGCGAAGCCGTGCTGAGACTGAGCATCTTAGCGACCTCGCGGGCTTCTCTCCTCAGGAGTAAGACCCTGTCGTGAGGCGTGCCAACCGCTGAAGCAATCGTAGATGACTCTCCAACAGTGAGGCCAAGCTCGAGCAGCTTGGCCGCCAGGTCCGCCATCTCCTCATTAGCTTCGAGGCAGGTGGCTATGTAGGCCTTAACGTAGAGGGACTCGGGTTCGCTGTCTAGAGAAGATGCACAGAAGTCCTTCTCCATGGCTATGTCGTCGTACGTGTACCCAATGAGCCAAGGCGCCCCCGCGGCCGTGAAGGCCCTGAGGATCTCAGGCTCGACGAAGACTCTAGACGATGCTGGACTAATGATAGATCCCACGACGGCTGCGCTGCCGAAAAAGACAGACGACATTGCTCCGCTAATTGTAAAACTCAATTTTCGTACCCTTAATCCTAATACGCTAGCATTGAATTTAAACTTACAAAAATTATTTGAAGTTAAAGCAAATTACTTGAGGTTATTTTTGACATTCCCGTTTGCATCATTAGCACTCCCCGAAGTCGATTAGACCATTTATCCATTGATAAGAGGATCTCTTGCGTGTTTCCTCATCCAGATATTGAATTAGACCTACTCCAGCTGACTTGCTCCTATGCTGGGTCAGAGAATGCTTGAGTGAATGTTTAAATTCGAATTACTTCGATTTTATCATAAATAACCGAAGTAATTCAGGGGGGAGCGGTTTGGCGAGTCAGTTCAGGAGCAGCCTCTATCGGGTTGGCAGCGTCCTCTTGCACCCCAGACAGGCCTTTGAGGTTATGGTGCATGAGGATGTCTCTATAGGACTCCCGCTGCTGCTAGCCGCAGCCATATTCTTTGCAGAGGGCGCCCTAATAGTGTCCGCCATACTCAGAGCGATACCCCTGCCCCTCGGCTTTCTCATAGCCCTCGCCGGTCCACTTGCGGGACTTGGCTGCGCGGTGGCGGGAGTGCTCTGGCTCGGAATCGAGGCGCTCCTATTTCACGTAAATACCGTCCTGCTGGGTGGAGAAGGCGACATCACGAGGATGTTTAGCGTGGTCGCATACTCGGTACTGCCGGTGTCCATTCCGCTGGGAGCATTCGCGCTGGCGGTGCTCACCGGAGGGCTCGGAGCGCTCGGGTGGCTGGCGCTGGGAGGAATGCTCTGGATAGCCGCGTTGCTGTGGGGAATTGTCCTCCGGGTCATAGGAACCTCAGTGAACTACAACGTCGACGCTGGCAGGGCCTTCTTGGCCGCGGTGCTAATACCGCTTGCAGACCTGCTCTTCGTCGTCTTCTTGGGGAAATACGGTCTGGTTCTGATACTGGCGGCGTACGGCCTGGCGTACTACTTCACCAGAGTGCAGAGATCCAGGCAGCGTGAGACGAGCCTAGTGGTTGAGGAGGGTGGTGAGCATGAGGGCTGAAGAGGTTGTGGGCCTGGTGATCGTGGGCCTGGTGGTCTTCAGCATTGCGGCCAGCTTTGTGGCGCCGAAGCTCGCGCCAGCCGAACTTCCAGAAGGTCTCCGGGAGATTGCGGAGAGTCTGGGCTGGGCCATGGAGAACTTCACGTTCACGGGAGCAGCCGGGTCTCGGACGGTAGAGATACCGGTTGACCAGGCCGCCAACTTGATCCTCAAGGTCGGGGCTGGAGAAGTCAGCATAGAGAGCTCCGGGCAGGGAGAGAGCGTCGTCGTAAACGTAGAGGGCACGGGGATCAACATCCAGGGTGCCGTCGTAAACGTAGGCGCCGGAGAGGTCAGAGTCCTCTTGCCCGAGGGCTTCAGCTTCGACAGCCTGACGATCGACCTGGGCATGGGCAACCTCGAGGGTGTTATTCCGCTCTCAGGGGCAGGCGTGGCCACAGTCGATCTCGGGATGGGAAACGCCGACCTGGCGCTGATCCCGCAGGGTGAAGACGGAACCGTCTCAGTCAGCGTTCAGATGGGCGGAATTGATGTCCATGGCGTCCAGCCCGTAATGCAGACTGAAAACGAATTCACAGGCGTGCTGGGCTCCGGCGAGGGATTTAGACTCACTATCAACGTTGGCATGGGGGATGTCCTAGTCAGGGTGGCCAAGCCTTGAGGATTCCAGCGACTAGGCCGCTCGCAGCGAGGAGAGTGATTCAGGCGCTGGCCAGCGACGCGAAGCTGAGGCTGCTCCGCCTCCTGTCCAGGGGGCCATCCTCCCCCTCAGCGATGGCCAAGGAGCTTAACATGGCTCTCAGCGTGGTGACAGAGCACCTCAGAGATCTGGAGCGAGCTGGCATCGTTAGGACGGCGGGCTACTCTAAGGAGGGAAGAGGGAGGCCGGCAAAGCTCTACTCTCTATCCAGCAGGAGGATAACCCTAGAGATCGACTTGCCCCTTTACGCGTCGGTAGGGTCTGAAGACGATGTGTTGAGCTTGGCAATAGAGTACATAAGGAAGAAAATCTCTGGAGCAGGGTTGCCGGCCTCTCCGGCGGCACTGGACATCGCGGAGACTCTGGGCGTGGACGTGAAAGTTGGGGCCGTGGTGCTAGACGCGCTCAGAGAGCCGAAGAGAGAGGTCCTCGACTTCCTAGGAGACGCCATTCTCAGGGAGCTCAAGCCTGACGAATGGCTGAGCGCGGAGGATCTGGCGGAGAAGCTGAACATGGACAAGTACTGGGTTCTCGTGGCCTTGCGCGACATGGCTCGTAGAGGACTTGTGGAGGTCAAGGGAGGGAGAGCCAAGGCTCTCCCCTAACCCAACTTTTTTCAGCTGGGCCCACTCAACCTCACTGCTTGCCCCCAAGGGTTACTCTGAGAAGGCCGCTGAAGCCTGAAGGCGGTAAGGCTCTGCTGGCGGCAGCTCTCATAGACCTCTTAGGCTTCGTCTCAACGATCCTCGGCATTTTAGACATCCCTCTCGACGTTCCTATTGGGATCTTGCAGGCGATCTTCGTCTGGTATGTGGAGAACAAGTTTGGGGAGGGGATCAGCTGGGCCAGCGTTCCAGCCATGCTAGAAGAGTTCCTCCCACCACCACTCGATATCCTCCCGATTTGCACGCTGGTGGCGGTCAGGAGGGCGTTCCAGTCTCCGGTGACACGAGGAGGCGGCTCGGAGTCGGCCTGAGTAACTCGCTCTAGCTATGAGTACATCACATAGCCAGTCTCCTCAGTAATCCTGTATCCAGGCATATTGGCGAGGATCTCGGCCAACTCTCCCGATGTCATGATTCTGATCAGCTCCTGCGCAGCCTGCTTCTTGAGAGACTGCTTCCTGACTATTAGGTCGTACCACTCCCAAGCCAGCCTCTTAAAGCCCAGGCCGAACTTCTCTGCCACGAATCGCACCGCGACGCCCACATCGGCCTCGCCAGACGCCACCTTCTTGGCGATGCCCACGTGCGTTCTCACCTCAGTCTGGTATCCCTTCACCCTCTTCGGCGCCTCGTGCGGGTCTATCCCTAGATCTAAGGCCTGCTGACGGAGGAGGTAGTCAAGGAGAATTCTCGTGCCCGAGCCGGGATTTCTGTTGATGAGCCTGAACTTGCCAGCGAGCAGATCCTTGAGGCTCTCAATCTTTGTATCGGGCCTGTAGACTAGGCCGATCTCTCGCTGGTAACCGCGTATCACCACGACCTTACCGTCCAGCCAGTATCTCGAGAGGTAGGAGACGTTGTACATCCCGGTCTCCGGGTCGAGTAAGTGAGAGCCCGCCGCATCCGCCTGCTCCAGCATTAAGGCCGCGAGACCCCCAGCGGAGCCTAGCCACACCCTCTCTATGTCGAGCTCTGGTTTAGAAGATTTCACTCGCTCTAGGATTGCTTCAAGCGCGGGATCGTGGCTGCCAGCCACTAGGAAGTCGGGAGGGACCTCCCTCATCCTCCCGACGAGTTCCAACCTCCTGCGCTCCAGCTTAGACTTCTCCTCCATGTACCGCTTGAGGAGGGCCTTCCCCAACGGCTTGAGCCTGGCCCCACCGCCTCCACGTCCACCCCTTCTGACCTCTAGGACGCGCTCGCCCAAGATCTTCTCCAGGTCAGAGAGCTTCTCCCAGACTCTGGAGTAGGAGGCCCCCACGGCCTTGCAAGCCGCCAGTAGGGAGCCTCTTCTCTCTACCTCCTCCAGAATCTTGGCCAACTTTGGATCTAGTATGACCTCCCCCCTGTACTCGAGTACTAGCGCAACTTTCGGCCTGACTTCCTCCAGCGGATTTCTCACAGTTATCTTGCAGGAGAACGTTCCTTATAACGATATCCGCAATATCTGCTACTGTAGCGTGAATTTAGAGCGATTAATGAGCTGTTTGACCTATCTCGGGAGAGGATTTCTCAGTAAACTAGGCCGTGAGACCAGCTCCAGCCTTACAACAATCGTTTCCGAGAAATTAGAGAACGAACCTGGGATAACAATAGGAGAAAGGAGTTGCGTAGGACTCTCGTGCGGTCTTGAGTTCCCTTCCGCTCAGTTAGAATGGGATCGCTGTGCCTACTTATAGGACAAATCATACTGTGAAGGCAAGGCAAGCTTCAGAGTGACCGAGGGCGTTTCGACCCGCTCGGTCACCTTACCCGCCGCGCGGAGCGGATGCTAATTACCGGTGGAGAACCCGTATTCTAGAGGTCATGCCAAGATTCGGCGCCTCCTGTCAAGCACAGGTATACCCTAGCTCTGCCAGCTTCTCCGCGACGACGGCAGCCGACTTACGCAGCATTTCTACTTCGTCCCTCGATAGGAGCTCCTCTCTAATCTTCTCGATCCCCTTCGCTCCCACGACTGCTGGCACGCCCACAGCCGCCTTCTTAATCCCAAACTCTCCATCGAGAACCGCGTTTACCGGGAGGGTGAGCTTCTTGTCCTCGAGGATCGAGTCGATGAGAATGCTCAGACACGTCGCGGGACCGTAATACGTCCCCCCCTTCCTCGCTATTATCTCCGCTGCGACGGATCGAACTCGAGGCGCGACGACCTCGGCCTTGCGGCCAACGCCGACTGGGAACATCGTTTCGCCATGTTCTCCCAACATCATCGGGTAGACATCTTCCTCTGGGGAGTGCAGCTCTCCCAGCTCACACCACAGCCTAACCGTGTCGAGGAAGCTGCCTGTACCGAGCACTTCACGCCTGGGCTTTCCGCTCTCTACCCAGGCAACGTAGGTCATCACGTCGACGGGGTTCGTCGTGACCACGATCAAAGCGTCGGGAGCATGCTTCATTAACTCGCGAATTACGCTCACGATTATAGAGTGATTTCTCTTGGCTAGGTCCATTCTGGTCATTCCGGGCTTCCTAGCGACGCCAGCGGTAACGATCACGATGTCGCATCCACTCAGCAGGGAGTAGTCAGATCCCCCGCGAACCTTCAAATCCTTTCCAAGCGCTGAGATTGCGTGTTGGAGGTCTATCGCCTCTCCAACAGCCAGGTTTTCGATTATATCTACCAGGACCAACTCATCTAGCCTGAGCCGGAGGGCGCAGGCGTAAGCCGTGGTAGAGCCTACCCTACCCGTGCCAACGATGCCTATCTTTGACATCGATGACGACCCATTTACCAGAGCCGCTCAGAACAATAAAATTCTAGCAGACGCGACTTCTTGGGTTAGGTCCACCCTCTAGCCTCAGCCACGGTTCCATAGCCAACGAACAGGATTCTGTCTGGATCTAGAGCCTTAAGAACCTCTCTCCTGTGGGTTACGACTACTGCCGTAATTCCCGCCTCTCTGACGAGCTTCCCCAGCCCTCTGGCTATCCTCATGGCCGTCAGAGCGTCTAGGTGTGCCGCGAACTCGTCCAGCAAGAGGAGGTTTGGTCTCTCTGCCAGCAGGCTGGCGAGCCTAGCCCTCTCCCTCTGTCCGGTGGACAGCTCCTTGTACCTGGCCCTGTACAGCACCGCGTCGGAGAGACCGCACCTGTTCAAGATCTCCACAGCTGGCCTCTCGTCGCCCAGCTTCCTGTACACGTTCTCCAAGATGGACTCATCTCCAAACTCTAGCTCGCTCTCGCCGGGAATCAGCACGCCTGCCTTTGCATTTGGGGGCGCCTCCACTCTGCCTGCGGTCGGCTCAAACTTGGGGCCCTTCAGGCCCTCGCAAGCGCCCCAGATGAGCCTCAGGAAGGTGGTCTTGCCCGCGCCTGATGCTCCGACGACTGCCACAACTTCCCCGGGCCTTATCTCGAGGTCGACGTCTCTGAGGACTTGCCTCTGTATCACGCGGCTCCTCACGCCAAATGCCTCGAGCAGCTGCCTCAGCCTCTCCGGAAGCCCATCAACGTCGAGCTCGTTCTCAAACACCATCGAGACGTCTCTGAACCTCACGGGACCGCTCAGAGGCTCAACCCTGCCATAGGTCGGGACGCACAGCCTGCCCCCGTGCTGCCTGGCCACCGGGTCCTCCTCTAGGAACCTCTGCAGGCGCTCCCTCCCCTCGTCGGTGAGGGGGTAGTAGAGCACGGGCCTGCCCGAGGCCGTGTCCCAGACGTACTTGAACCCAACCTTCTCGAAGAACGGGTTGTACCTCGCCATCTGGGCTATGGTCTCCACGATGTGCTTCTTCCTGCGCATCTCTGGTATCCTCCTCTCTTCTATCCACTTCAGGGCCATCTTCACCGAGAGCTGGCCCAACCCGTCCGACCTGTAGTCTGGGTGGACGACCACCCTGGCCACCCTGGCGGCCGCCGTGTCGGTCTGCTTCAGGGCCTCCCACTTCACCTCCTCCCAGAGCCTCCTCAGCCCGACCTCCCTTCCGTACCTCTCCCGCAGTTCTGCGAGCCTCTTCTTCAGGAGCTCCTCTGGGTTGTAGACCGGGTGGAACCAGTCGGCCGGAAACACTTTCTCTCGGATGTCCCTCACAATCTCGCCGTCGGGCAACCTCCTGTGCATCTTGGGGACAGGAGGGTCTATCCTGACGTAGGCTACGTACTGAGGCTCGTACTCCTCCCTGTCGACGAGTTCCAACACCAAGAACCTGGAGGCAGGCGTCGAGCCCTTGATCTCCAGGATGTGAACCTTGTCGTCGGTTCCGCAGTTGGGGCAGGCTGGCCTGGTGTTGGCCTCCATGATCTCCCCGCAGGTCTCGCACCACCAAAGGGCCACCAGCTCCTTCTGCGAGGCGTAGTGGTACTGCTCCAACTCTGCTATGGCCTCGAAGTCCCTCTCGTAGGTGGCCTCCCTCGCTCTAATCTTGTAGGAGTAGACGGGCTCTCCTGTCAGCGGGCTTAGCCTCCGCGACTCTTCCTCTTTCGAGAAGACGGGCCAGATCAGGAGAGGTCCATCGTCGAGCACGCGCCACAGCCTGTACTCTCCAAAGGACAGCGTTATCTCGCCTTCACCGCCGAATAGGGGCTTCCTGGTTTCTACAATCACTCTCTCTCCGGTTCTGAACCACTGGGCTACGGTTCCGGACATGTAGAGCGAGAGGAAGAGATCTCCTGTCCTCACCTCTAAGATCCCAAACCAGCGGTTCTTGAATCTCGGGATCTCAGACCCTACTACCTCGCCTTCTAAACGCACAAGGAAGTTTGGCTTGGTATACTATATCCTCTACGTCAGGCCAACTACGATCCGGCCTTTTGTCGTGATCATTTGAGAGAGCCTTGAGTCGATCGATCTCAAATCCACTCACTTCGAGCGTGTTGCTACGCTTGTGCGGGCCCTAAGCGCCTACGCTCGTGATTCTAACGACGACCTTGGCCTCAGGGTAGACCCCGGCGAAAACTGCCTCGATCTCGTGAGCCAGTTTGTTAACATCCTTTAGAGGCATGTTTGGATCTGCCCCCACCGTAATCTCAAGTCTCTCCATGTCTGGACTCTCAACGAGGCGCAGGTCCACCCGCTCTACGCCCGGCATGGCGAGAATCTTTTCCTTAAGTTCCTCAAGGCTGGGCCGCCTCTCCCCGCGGCTGTGATCTAGGTGAACGACGGCCTCCTCGAGAGCGAGTTCACCCTTTAGCCTCTCTTCAACTCTTCTGGCAAGCTTGTCTGCTTCCTTGAGCTTCATCCTATCGCTGAGGACGAGGTGAAGAGTAAGCCTGTCTCTCTCAGCCCCGTAGAACTCAATCGAGTGAACCCCGAGGACGCCAGGCTCCGACATTGCTATCTCGATGGCCCTGGTGGCCCTGCTGGCCCCCGCTGGCACTGGAGTTAGCGTCACGTCAGCAGACCCTACCTTCTCCTCTACTCTCCTAGCGGCGTTCTTCAGAAGTTCCGATGCTTCTTCGGCTGTGAGGGATGGATCTACGCCTACAACTGCGTCTGCCAGCGCTATTCTGCCGATTCTGCGAGCCCTGACCCTCTCAACGAACACCATGCCCTCGCTCGACTCCAGGGCCGATCGGATCTCCTCTAAGAGCTTAGGGTCTACTCGATCAAGCAAATCCGATGCAGACCAGTAAGCCACCTTGAGTGTGGAGGGCATAACGGCGGCCGATATCAGAGCGGCGGAGAGGGGGTCAAGCCAGGGGGCGACCCTGCTGGAGACCAAGAGTATGACGGCGACGAGCAGGGTTCTGCCAGAGTCCCAAGCGTAGTTGAGGGCTTCCGACTGGAGGGCCCTACTTCCCTCAGATCTGCCAACAGACCAGAGCACCCCGGATCTCACCACGTTGACTAGAGAAGTGGCGAGCAGCGCGCCGAGGGCCAGAGGGCTCGTGCTAGGGGCTGGAACCCCGCGTATGAGTCCAATGACTCCCTTCAGGAATATGTAGGCCTCTGCCTCTAGCAACACGACGGACGCCATGAGGCCGAGCAGGCTGTCAACCTTAGCGTGGCCGTAGGGGTGCTCTGCGTCTGGCGGTCGGCGCGAGACTCTCAGGGCCAAGAGGGTTATAGATGAAGTTACTACATCTCCTACAGAGTCCACGACCTCGGCTAGGACTACGACGCTTCCAGTGACCAGAGCGACGAGAGCCTTCACGCCCACCATGATCACGGAAACAGCAATTGACCCGATGGCCGCCAGCTCGGCTCTGGAAGGCACTACTCAATTGGTCCTAGCCCGCTATTTGATCCTTGGTAA
>DRBY01000047.1 GCA_011042755.1 Thermoproteota archaeon
CAGACTTGCCCTTCATATCCCATCGCGTCTATAAGGTTCTCCTACAGGAGCTCGTACGCGGGGATGCAGACGCGGCGGTCCCCATTTGGCCCAACGGGTACCTCGAGCCGTTAGTGGCGGCCTACGCTAGGAGGGCCTTACTGAGGGCTACCTCCGAGATTGCGTCTCTAGGGATTCTCAGGATCGGCTCGGCTCTCTCGCTCATGAGGGTCGAGTTTGTGCCGGTAGCTAAACTCTCAAAAAACCCAGAGAGAGCGCTTTTCAACGTGAACACGATCGAGGACCTGCAATTAGCCCGCAAAATGGCGATGCACTTCAGACAGGGCGTCATTCGGAGGTTATGCTCCCTCTAATTCACTTAGCTCTCCCACTCTCCTTTGCTCTCGCCTTCCAATATCTCTAAGATCTTGTCGGCTAGGTCTTCAAAGGCCTTCGCAGTCTCTGAGTCTGGAGCGCACAAAGGCACGGGCTTCCCCTCGTCGAGGCACCTGGCCACATTTGGGTCGAGAGGGATCCTCCCGAGCAGTCTTATTTCCTCCTCCTCTGCTATCCTCTCTCCCGCCCCGCTGCCGAAGATCTCGGTGATCTGCCCACAGTGGGGGCACTTGAAGTAGCTCATGTTCTCCACGACTCCCAGCAAGGGTATGTTCAGCTGCTTGCAGAACTCGGCCGACTTCTCGACCGCGACGGCCGACACGACGCTGGGTATGGTTACCACGATGGCTCCGTCGACGTCAGGTATGTTCTGAGCTATGTTGAGAGCTTCATCTCCGGTGCCCGGAGGCAGGTCGAACAGGAGGAGGTCTAGCTGACCCCACATCACGCTACTCATGAGTTCCAAGAGGGCCTTGGCCTTCAGAGGACCCCTCCATATCACTGGGGTCTTCTCATCAGGCAGCAGGAAAGCCAGCGAGATGACCTTGATTCCCAAGACGCCGGTTGCTGGGAATATCCCGAGGGGAAACGCTTGTAGGGTCTGGCCCACGACTCCGAGCATGCGTGCCATTGCTGGACCGTGAAAATCGTAGTCGAACACGCCGACGGAGTACCCCTTCTTGGCCAAGATCGCAGCCAGGTTCGCAGTAACGGTTGACTTGCCAACCCCCCCCTTACCGCTGAGCACTATGATCTTGTGCCTAACGTTGCTCAGCCTCTCTCGTATCTTATTCACGAGTTCTTGGTAAGCTGGTGGCGGAGACAAGGCAGGAGCCCTCGAATCTTCCCTAGAGGACGCTTCTCTGCTCAAGACCCATCCCGCCAAGCCTCAAGCGGGCGATGTTAAAATTCTGCCGGGGGTTCTGCGGCAACGGCTGTGCACCCTTAATTACTCTAGGCGTATTGTTGCAGGATGCTCAACCCTAGAGACCCCCTGGGCGCGCTAAAGAAGGAGTTGGCTCGCGCCGTGGCTAGAGCAGTCAAAGAAATGGGTGTGGAGCTGAGCTGCTCTGAGGTTCCAATACAGAGAACGCCCAGCAGGGATGTTGGTCACCTAGGGTCTCCAATCGGATTTAAGTTAGCTGGAAGGCTCTCTATGAGGCCAGATGAGGTATCTCAGGAGATAGTAGATCGACTCGACTTCTCTTCCTTGCCCATAGCTGTTGGAGCCTCTGCTGCGAGGGGCTTCGTTAACTTCAGGTTCGACGAGCCGAGGTTCTTTAGGCTCGCGATCGACGCCGCCTCCTCCCCAGAGTTTGGAAGGGAGGATCCAAAGCAGGGCGTCGTCATGGTGGAGCACACGAGCGTAAACCCGGCTCACCCACTCCATGTGGGCAGCGGCAGGAACGCCGTTATAGGAGACTCGTTCGCGAGGATGCTCAGGCACCTGGGCTGGAACGTCGAGACTCACTATCTAGTCAACGACTCTGGGCACCAGACGGTTCTCCTAAGCTACGGATACTCGAAGGTTAGGGACTTGGCTCCGAGAGGGAAGATTGACCATTGGTTCGGTGTGATCTATGCGGCGACCAACATAGCGATGGAGCTGCCCAAGGCAGAGGGCTCGGAGAAGGAGAAACTGCTCGACGCCCTTGAGAGGCTTAAGTCGTCTCATCCAGAGCTCGTCAAGAGAATCTTAGAGGGCATAAAATCTGATCCTGACCCGGCTGGCCGGATAAGAAGACTCCTAGCGGCTTACCAAGCTGGGGAGGATTGGGCCAAGAAGATAGTGAGACCAGCGGCTGAATCCGTCATGGAGGGCTTCGTTCAGACGTTATCTAGGCTGGGCATCCAACACGATGCTTACGACTGGGAGAGCGACCTCATATGGAACGGGTGGGCTGACGAGGCTCTGCGCAGGATAGAGAAGACCGGATACGTTGGCAGAGAGGACGGGGCAGTGTACGTCGATGTGGGTAGGGCTATCAGGGAGAGAGAGGACGTGATGAGGGCTTTTAACCTAACGCCAGAGCAGGTCGAGAAACTCGACTCTGAGGGGCGGCTAGACGAGGTCGTGCCGCCGAGGTTCTACCTAACTAGATCGGACGGAACCTGGCTATACACGGCGACTGATGTGGCGTACTCCCTCTACAAGATCGAGGAAGTCGAAGTACGAGTGTGCTACAATGTCATAGGGGCTGAGCAGCGGCTTGAGCAGCAGCAGGTCAGAGCGAGCGTCGCTCTGGCCGGAGAGGATCCAGACAAGATAGTCCACTTCAGTTACGAGCTGGTAAACCTTGTCGGAATCAAGATGTCAGGCAGGCTCGGCGTATACGTGACCCTCGACGAGCTCATGGACGAGGCCAACGCGAAGGTCAAGGAGATGCTGAAGGACAGAGCGGGCCTTTCTGCTGCAGAGGCGGAGGAGATAGCGGAGAAGGTCGCGGTCGGCGCGATAAGGTACGCGCTAGTCTCAGTCGATCCCACGAAACCAGTGGTGTTCTCCTGGGACCGCGTTCTCAACCTAGAGGCTAACAGCGGTCCGTTCATCCAGTACGCTTACACTAGGGCTTCTGGCATATTGAGGAAGGCAGGATCGGTTCCTGAAGAGTATGATCCGGCCGCGCTCGGCACGGATGAAGAAGCTGGACTGATATTTCACCTTGCGGAGTTTCCAGAGACTCTCAGATCGGCGGTCTCTCTTAGGAGACCAGACATGGTGGCTCAGTACGCAGACGAGCTGGCGATCAGATTCAACAGGTTCTACGAGGGGCACCCCGTCCTGCCTGCCGACGAGCCGATGAGATCAGCCCGACTCGCGCTGGTGCGAGCCATAAAGAACACTCTGGGACTTGCGATGGATCTGGTGGGCATCCCAAGGCTCGAGAAGATGTGATCCATTCCTACCCCCACCATTCCTAAAATGCTCTTGGCGAAGATAGCGCTAGTGAGTGTGCAGTGACGCTGGCATCTCATCTAAAGCTGACCCGGAGAAGACTGCTACTCGGCGCGGCCGGAGTCGTTGTGGGAACGGTGATTTACTCCCGCTTCGGCGAGCTAAACATGGTCAAGCTTGAGCGGATCGAGGTGAGGGTCAACAAGCTCAGATACGCGAGCAAGGTTCGGCTAGCCTTACTCTCAGATCTACACCTCCACGGCTTGGGCCGCAGGGAGGAGACTGCCCTGAAGATCGTGGAGAGGGAGAAACCAGACTTCATCGTCATGGCTGGAGATTTTTTGGATTCCCGGGATGGCTGGGAGCCTCTGAAAGAGTTCGCTCAGAAAATCTCAGCCCTAGGAGAGAGTTACGCGGTCTTGGGGAACTGGGATCACTGGGCAGAGGGGAGAGGCGGCCCGAGCGCCAAGGAGATCCGGGAGGCGCTCGACGGCGCTGGCGTTAGCGTGCTCGTCAACTCTGGGAGAGCAGTTCGAGTGGGAGACCAAGAGCTTTGGCTGGCTGGCGTGGACGATCCCCACACCTACAGGTCGGACGTAGCTAAGTCGCTTGAGGGGGCGCCTGAAGGCGTACCTGTCATCTTGCTAGCTCACTCGCCCGAGGTCGTGGGCGAGGTTGCCGACGGAGTCGATCTCGTACTATGTGGACACACTCACGGTGGGCAGGTGAGGCTCCCCATAATAGGCCCCCTCTACGTGCCGTCGAGGTACGGAAAGAGGTATGTGTCTGGCTTGTACGACCTGGGCAGGTTCGCGTTGTACGTTAACCGAGGCTTAGGGTGGTCATTCCTGCCATTCAGGCTGAACTGCCCTCCCGAAGTCACGCTGATAACGCTCGCCCGGGCTTAGAGCCACCTCCTAGACTTCAGCACGACCCTCCCGCGTATTGGAACCTCATACCCACAGCTAGGGCACTTCCCCTCGCTAAGTTTGACCTCCACGATGATCCAGTTCCACCTCCTGATCAGCAGGGCTCCGCACTCCGGGCAGTAGGTGCTCTCGAGCCTATGTCCTGGCACGTTGCCAACGTACGCGAAGAGGACACCCTCATCCTTAGCGATCTTGCAGGCCTCCTCAAGCTTCTCCACAGGCGTCGGCGGAGCGTGGAACTTGTACGCTGGGAAGTAGCGAGTGAAGTGAAGCGGAGTGTCTGGCCCCACAAGCCTGACAGTCCTCCTGGCAGCCTCCCTGAGGTCAGCCTCGTCGTCGTTAACGCCCGGTATCACCAGGTAAACCAGCTCCACGTGGATGCCCAAGGACTTAGCTAGCGAAGCGTTCCTCCAAGGGACTTCCCAGTCTGCTCCTGGAGCGTACCTTCGGTAAGCCTCCTCTCCGCCCTTGATGTCTATTTTGAGCCCATCTAATCCCGCCTCCGCCAAGGACCTCAGCGCACTCTCGGTCATGTATCCGTTGGAGACGTATGTGCAGTAGAGCCCCTTCCACTTAGCCAGCTTAAACGCGTCTAGGGAGTACTCGAAGAGCATCAGAGGCTCATTAAAGCTGACGCAGAGGCCCTCGTCCCCAGCCTTCACAGCCAAGTCGACGACTGCCTCGGGCGGCGTGAACCCCGACTTCTTCGGAGGGTCAGCCTGGCTGAGGTGCCAGTTCTGGCACCAGGGGCACCTGAAGTTGCAGCCCCAAGTCGAGAAGGTCAGCGAGGTCGACCCAGGCCAGAAGTGGTAGAAAGGCTTGATCTCAATAGGCCTGCTCTCGATGGCGCTGAGAACACCGTAGACTGTTGTGTAGAGCCTGCCGCCAATGTTTACCCTGGTTCTACAGAATCCAAAGTCTCCCGGAGACAGCGTGCACTTCCTCTCGCAGACGAGACACCTTACTTTATCCTCAGAGAGCGGGTCGTAGAGAGGAGACTCCTTAAGCCTCGGATCTCTGCTTTCCCTCCCGGAGACGGGCAGCCTCAGTCTCCTCACTCCCTTGTCATGTCGATTTTCAACTCTACGGTTTTAATATCCTCGGGTATCCCCTTGAGCGTCCTAAGATACGCTAACGCAAGTTCTTGGAGCTGATTTTCGATGAAGCTAACCAATCTTATTGGAACCCCGTTCACTCTGAGCGTTACAGTTCTGGACTCGGCTGAGGCGCAGGATACGCTCTCTCCTCTTGCTCCGGCCTTCAGATAGTCGGCGCAAGTCGGGTATCCACACTTACCGCAGTCGAGCCAAGCCGGGTACACGGGGAGGGCCATAGCGATCTCGCCCAAGCGAGAGAATGGCACGTACTTGAGGCCTTCGACCTCAAGGGGCTCGCTTGAAGTGACTGCAACCGTGTATTCATCCCTTAGCTCG
Source organism: Thermoproteota archaeon (assembly GCA_011042755.1). The sequence continues at coordinate 5,634 of DRBY01000047.1, forward strand.
TTGGCCTCCTCGACATTCTCCACAGCCAGAATTCTGTGAGCCAGAGGCTCTTTCACGTTGACCAGCAAGACTAGATTGCAGCCCTCTAGGGACGCTATAGCCCTAAGCGGATTTTCGACGCGCCTGTACTCTACAGCAACTTCATCTCCAAGCACCAACCTCTTGGTCACCTTGAGCGGCAGGATCTCTACTTCTCCGCGCTCCACGAGGCATACGCCGCTAACTTGAGAGGTCACGGCGTCTGCAGCCTCTCTAGCGAGGGCGCCCACGAGAGAGACCACTCTGAGAGGCATCGGTAAACCGACGGCTTGGGTCCATATATCTCAGCGCCAGACCTAACGTTATTTTCTTGAGCACACCCAGTTGCTGGGGTGTGCACTTGGACCCCAGAGAAGCCTACGACAAGATATTCTCGCTCTTAAAGGAGCATCATGCTTGGTTTGACTCTTCCCTGCCGCTGATAGCAAGTGAGAACGTGACGAGCTACGCCGTGAGGGAAGCCCTGATCTCCGACTTCGGCCACAGGTACGCCGAGGGCTGGGTTGGCGAGAGGGTATACGCGGGGTGCAAGTACATCGATCAGGTAGAGCAGATCGCCATGGATCTAATGAAGGAGCTCTTCAGGGCCAAGCACGCCGATGTCCGGCCGATTAGCGGGGTTGTGGCAAATCTAGCCGTCTACACGGCTTTTACACAGCCCGGAGACGTGATGATGGCCCTTCCGATAACTAAAGGTGGGCACATAAGCATGGGGCCGCTCTACGGCAAGACTGGGACTAGGATAGGAGGCACCGCCGGAGCGGTGCACGGGCTCAGGGTCGAGTATCTCGCCTTCAACAACGAGGAGTTCAACATCGACGTCGATGCGTCGATTAGGAGGATCGAGAAGTACAAGCCCAAGCTGATAATGTTCGGAGCCTCTGAGATCCTCTTCCCACAGCCGATCAAGGAGATAGCAGACGCAGCCCACGCGATAGGGGCCCACGTCAACTACGACGCGGCGCACGTCGCTGGCCTAATCGCCGGCGGCAGGTTTCAGGATCCCCTGCGAGAGGGGGCAGACAGCATGACGATGAGCACTCACAAGACGCTTCCAGGCCCGCAGCACGGGGCAATAGTGACGAACGACGACGAGAAGTTCGAGCTGATCAAGCAGGCATGCTTCCCTGGTCTGCTGAGCAACCACCACCTGAACGCGGTGGCGGCCCTGGCTGTAGCCCTGGCGGAGATGAAGGCGTTCGGTAAGGAGTACGCAGACCAGATCATAAGGAACGCCAAGGCTCTGGCCCAGGCGCTCTACGATCAGGGGTTCAAGGTGCTGGGAGAGAAGAAGGGATTCACAGAGTGTCACCAGGTTCTGATCGAGGTGGCGGACATTGGCGGCGGGCTGTGGGCTGAGAAGGCTCTCGAGGAGGCCAACATCATAGTCAACCGAAACCTCCTGCCGTGGGACATCAAGAGAGGTAGGAACTTCAGAGACCCTGGCGGCGTGAGGCTGGGAACCCTGGAGGTCACTAGGCTGGGAATGAAGGAGGGGGACATGGAGGAGATCGCCAAGTTCTTCAAGAGGGTCTTGCTCAACAAGGAGGACCCGAAGAAAGTCGCGAAGGATGTCGCCGAGTTCAGGAAAAACTTCAGGCACATTCACTACGCCTTCGAGAGCGCCAAGGAAGCCTACGCTTACATACGCCTCAGGTGATGGGGTCTACAACCTGTAAAACTCACACGAACTCTTCAAGAGAGCTGACGGCTGCGCTAGCACTAGAGGGAAATCTCTCCTCCGGTAATTTCTTCAGACGCTCAACATTTACGGACAGCTGTAAACTCTGCGTAGCATCGATCTAGGGTTAGGATTGCATGAACAATCGTCGTCATGAATGTCATGAACATAAGGCAGTCTAATCTAAAGGAAGTCTGACTGAATCAAACTTGAGAAAGAGACCCGATAGTTCAACGGGGATCCAAGAGGATCTAACTTATCCAGTGTGGTCGAGCCTGAGCGCCAGGGTAGCCTTCGACTCTCTTCTGCCGATTGAATTTGATTAGCATTGAGAAAAATATTGAGAGAGAACACAGGCCTTCCAATCAAAGGGCTGCTAGTCTGGCTCATCTTCCTCTGGATTTGGATTTTCAGGACTCTCCAGTTCGACTTCTATTTCTGCGTAGATGGGCCCCTCGTATCCGCAGTCAGGACAAACCCATATCTCGGGCGTTAGCCAGCCTGAGAAGGGTGAGATCCTGCGGAGCTTTGTGCTGCCGCACAGCGGGCATGCTCTAATTCTCCGCTGGCTACGCTTCTTCAATGTGATCACCACAATGGCGGCCCCGGCTTCCTCTCAATTCTTTCAAATCTCGGAGGCCTTGGAGATATGGGGAGCTTTAGCTCCTTGACGCCGTCTGGGGTCATAACCACTAAGAAAGTCTCCGTGCCGAATCTTAGGCCAGCGACTTCTGCCGAGAATGTGTAGGGGTAGAAGAAGAACAGATCTTTGGGAACCGTTGGGTCAGAGGGCAGCTCTACCCTGATGCCCGGCTCTCCCTCCAGCAGGCCAGAGTCTCCGGCTGCGAGCGTCCAAGTGTACTCTCTCCTGTCTCCATCTATTTCGAGCCACTCTCTCACGCTAAGCTCGACTGTCACGTCCTCGGGCTTAACGTCACCAATCCTCAGTTTCCCCAAGATCTCGTCCCCAGGGTGGTACCTGGTCTTATCTAGGAGGATCCAACCCGAGTCTTTTGGAAGTCCTTCTGGCTGTTTCGGGAACACCTTGATCCTCACTATGGACTTGGGAAATAGCACTCGACCGCCGAGCCTGGGCACGCCAAAGGTCAGAGTCCACCTAACCTTGTGGGCCCGCGTCGAGATGGTCGGGGGCAGGTTCGGAGGGTACCTTATCTCAAATCGGCCGGGCCCTAGCCAGAAGCTATCAGAGTAGAGCTTGCGCGCGCTGGGAACCGTCTGCTCTTTCGTAAGCAAGAGAGAGGCAAGCCAAACCGAGAAGACGACGTATACCCTCTCGTCTTCAACTCGACCGACTATGGGCTCCCCTTGGGTAATAACAGCCCTCTCTATGCTCACTCTAGCCCTGGGCATCGAGCACTACCTCCGCGATGTAGGTATCCCTAAGTATGTTTGGCTTCTTCAATACGCGAATTCCCTCGTAATCTGTCTTAAAGAGGTGAAGCTTGTGCTTCTTGGGATCTAGGTCGTGCTTCACAATCACGTCGCGGAGCTTGGCTATCAACCTGTTGGCCGTCTCTCTTAGGATCTTGTCCCTGCCAGGGCGCTTTTTGAACTCCTCCCGATAGAAGTCCTCGAGCTTGAGCAGGCTGTACCACCGGAGGACGAATACCACGTAGAGGATTGCTGTCGACGAGTAGAAGATCCAGGCAGACCACTCTCTGCCGCTCATCGAGAGGAGGAGACCTACCATGAAACCCAAGAGGGCTATACGCAGCAGGAGCCTCACGACAAGGAACACGGCCGACCACTTTTTAGCCACCGGATCTATTGAGGGAAGGTTTATAACATAATCAGCAGTTTTTTCAAACTTTTTTCTCAAGCCTCCGCTGAAAACGTCTGATAATTCGCTGACCCTTCGATCGAGTACTTCTCTTAACCTCCTTAAATCAATGTTCCGGCCAACTCTGTAACCATCTGCTGCCTCTATCAGAAAAGCTATATCTTCAGCAAGTTCTTTCTGGGGCTTCTTTCTACGGAAGACCAAGCCATCACCACCGTTCGCTTGTCATGATAAAGCCCTCACTAAAACGTTTCATGACGACCGGTCAAGGCGTTTGGTCGAAAGAGTTTTAATATAGCCTCTTGCTAGGCACATCAGCCGTATTGTACGGCGTTAGTCGAACCTGGGGTTCTTGGGGGGTATGTGAATGTCTGAGGCCCCGACCCTGTTCGTGAGGAGGGCTTCAGGGCTGGTCAGGACGGTGCGGCCGTTCACAGCCTTCATGATCGTCTTCACGCACACCGTCGGCGGAGGTATTCACAAGCTGGCTATCATAGCTGCATACGCGCACCCTGACGCGTTCGTGCCCTACTCGTTCCTGGTTACCGGTATAGTGGCCATGATACCCACCGCCCTAGTCTACACCATGCTGGGCTCTATGATGCCCAGGACCGGAGGAGACTACATCTTCATCACCAGAGGGCTGAGCCCCGCTCTCGGATTCCTGGCATCCTGGGGCTTCTGGTTCACCGAGGTTCTGAGCTATGGTATCATAGCTTGGTACAGCATTGACTTCTTCGTTAGCGCCGCGACGGCCGCCGGAATTGCCATGAACAGCGAAGCCTGGCTGGCGAGAGCCCAGTGGATGGCCAGCAGGCAGGGCCACTGGGTCTTAAGCCTGATCTTCGTGATAGTCTTCGGTGCGATAGCCCTGCTTGGAATGAAGATCTACGGCTGGATAATCAACGTCTTGGGAGTCATCGCGATAATCGGTTGTCTGAGCAACCTGCTGATCCTTGGAGCCTGGGGAGCTAATACCATCGCTGGCTGGAACTCCATCTATGGCGCTGGCGCCTACGAGAAGATAGTCAACAAGGCGTTCGAGCTCGGGATGGCCGACGAAGACCTGCCCATCAAGGCCTTCACTTGGGGCGGCACAATGAAGGCCAGCATTGGCGCCATCTGGGCCTACATAGGAATCCTGTCGGCTGTGTTCGTTGGCGGAGAGCTAAAGTCCCCTGCCACTTCTCTGCTCGTCGCCCAGGTGCTCGGTACGCTCATCATAATGGCCTACTACATCGCTCTGCCCTTCTTGGTGTACGGCGCCTGGAGGGTGCCCGAGAGCGTCCTCGCCCAGGTGCCCGGCGCTCTGCAGTACCTGCAGTCCAAACAGATACCGACCGACAGAGTCTACTTCACCGCATTGTACGCGTACTTAATGGACAAGATAGGAACGGAAGGCGTGGCCTCCCTGCTCGGAGTGCCTGAGACCTGGCTGCTGCCGCACAAGGTGATCACCAGCTTCACTATCCCGCTCGTGCCTAAGGGCATGGAGTGGCTCCAGGTGCTCAACGGCACCATAGTCGGAATTATCCTGCTGAAGGACATTCCGGCGTTCTTCGTCGTCGCCAGCAGGATGGTCTTCGCCTGGGCTTTCGACAGGTTCTTCCCGGAGGTCTTCGCCTCGGTCAACGAGAGGTTCCACAGCCCGCACTGGGCCATCATACTGACCATGATCGGCGGCATAGTCGGAGTCTGGCTGACCGCTCAGGGAGACTGGGCCGCTGCGGCGGACACGACCAACCTGTACCAGTTCGCCGTCATGATGGCCTCGCTTGC
>DRBY01000018.1 GCA_011042755.1 Thermoproteota archaeon
CCTCTAGGGGAGGCGGAGGGGGAACTTCAGGTGCGGGCTCAGGTTTGGGTGGAGCCTCAGGTTTGACTACTTCCAATTCGGGCTTGGGGGGAGCGAGAGCCTCAACTTCCTTCGGCGGCTTGACAGCCACGATTCGGTCGCCCACAAGCTTAATGAGTCCTTCCTTAGCGAGACGCTCGGCAGTCCATGCCCTCCACCTCTCCGGTATCTTCTCCAAGCCGTCTAACCTCAATTCTCGCTCAGACTCGAGCCTCGAGAGGATGTACTCCTTCCAGTATGGATAGAACTTCTGAGCATCTGACACGGCTTCCAGGTACTCTGAGAGCTTTCGCTTCACCTCTCTAAGCGGCGCCAGAGCCTTCCTAGCCCGCTCCTCAGGAGGTACAGACTGGATCTGCAGAGCTGCCCTTATCGTGGCGAGCACTGCATCGCCCTCCGACACGAGCTTGAGCTGCTGAGTGAGGGGTCCTGCCTTCTCTTCAGCCCGCTTGATGAAGATTAGAAGCTCTAGAGTTTCTTTGATCTCTCTCACTTCTTCAAGCACGGCGTCCACATCTTCAGGGTCATTTAGCTCTGTACCAGCTCGAATCGATGACAGTTTGACTGCGAGAGAGCCGATTAGAGCCGTAAACGCATTCGTGTTAAACTCCTTGTCGAGTAGGTCAGCAGCCTCCTCTGCCTCCGGTATCATGGCGAACGTAGTCTCGAGCTCGCTTGACAGCTTTTCGAGCCTCTCGAACTCGGCGACCAAGTTGGCCAGCGCCTTCTCCTCTATGATCCTGAGATCTGAGAGAGCTATTTCCAAGCACTCCAAGTCCTCTGGCGGGCACCTCCTCTCTATCCTCGCTATTCTCGCCTCAATCCATCGCAGTGAGTCCTTTAAGTACTCTGGCTCTAGACCCACCTCGCGCATCCTGTCTATCTTCACCCGGAGCGATTCTATCTCCCCTCTAAGCTTGGATAGCTCTGCTGTGAGGGCCGCCCTGACTTCTTTGGACTTGGAGAGGACTGTCTGAATCTCTTTTAGCTCAGAGTCGATCCTCTGCGTCTTGATGAGAGAGGACTCGAGGTCGGCCGGAGACTGCAGCGGAGACTCCAGAAGCTCCGCTATCTCTCTGAGGATCGCCTCGAGTCTGGAGGCGATCTCCGTGAATCCGCCGCCCTTAGCCGCCTTAAGCAGCTCTTGAGCCTCCATCTCCATGGACTCTAGCTTCTTAGCAAGGATAGTCCTAGCCTCCTCCTCGATAGTCCACAGAATCGCCTCCAGAGAGTCCATCAGTGACTCGATCTTCGGAGAGTACCTCTTGGCGACGCCCCCCTTGCCAAAGGCCTTCCCCAGAACTCTGGCTATTGGGCCGGGCTTCGAGGCCACATCTGGGTCTTGAGACATCTCGCGGACTAGATCATCGACTTTCTCCGCGATCTGTGCCAGCCTGGGAGCCAGCTCGTCCACCTGAGGGCTGCCCAAATCAGCCAGCCTCTGCAGGATGCCGTCTCCCCTCGCCGTCATGAGGAGCAGGAGTCCAAGCGCGTCTAGTATACCAGCGAGCTTGAGGTTTTCTAGCATGTTCCCGGCCACGTCGGGTGGTATGCCCCTCCTCTGGAGTTCTCTGAGGATGTATTCTCTGTCGACTCCGCTGCTCGCCAGAGTTCAGCACCTCTCAATATGGATACTTGGGAGCATGGCTATAATTATCCATGAACCCTATGATGGCGGCTGCACCTCGAAGAAATTCCGAGCGAGCCTAGTGGCCCAGGCGTACATCTTCCCGTCCTTCCTTCTCACTCCGATGAGTCCCTCCTTCCTGAGCCTCCTTACATGCCTGTAGGCCGAACTCCCCCTGATTTTAGCGAGGTCAGACAGAAACATCCCTCCCCTCTCCAGTAGAACCGCCAAAGTCTTCAGCTCAGCCCTGCTCAGCTCTGGCTTCGGGGCCAGCCTGCCAACTATCTCTTGAAACTCAGGCCGCACGGTCATGTACCAGCCGCTCGGCCTCTTCTCAATCGTTATCGACCTGCCCTCGTAGTAGGACTTCAGGGACTCTACCAGCTCAGAGACGTGTTCTGCTGGGATCTTCGCTATCCTAGCGAGCTCTTCGTCGCTGAGAGGCCTTCCAGATATGAAGAGAGCGGCCTCTATGATGAGCTCAGGATTCTCCAACACGCTTTACTTCGACGAGTATCTCGTCAAAAAGCCTATCCTGAGTGAGACTTATCTCGCCCTCTACCTCCATGTGGAGCAGAGATACTAGCGCCTCGGCAGCCTCCTCCCTGCTCCTAGCCAGCCTGCTGAAGGGAACCGCTCTCTCGCTAGATTCCCTCACGAGCTCGAGGAGCCGCCTTCTGACCCTCGCGAGGTGCTCAGCCAAGCTTAAGGCAACGGCTACGATCTTCGCCAACCCCTCTCCGGCATCCCTCTCAAACTCTCGGGCCCACTTCCTAGCCGAAATGATCTCCGACAGCCTGGGCCTCCTCAGGGGAATCCTGCCGAGCAGGGGCTGAGGCTCCACCACCGTGACCTTGATTCTCTCCGGTCTCTTTTGGGCTCTCTGTGGAGCGCGGACCGTTTCAGGCGTTATTAACCCTTCTGCGGCTCGCCTCAGCTCCAGCGCTAGAGCGTAGATCGCTCTCGCCGCCTTAGATAGGTCGCGAGTGCGCCTGAACTCGGCCAGGATGCCCCTTACCCTATCCCGGAGCCTGGCTCCGAGGGAACTCGTCCAGCTTCACCCCCACGATTTTGGACTCGCCGTTCAGCATTCTAACGCCAAGGATCGCGTCGGCTTCTTCTAGAGTGTCCTTCTTCAGCGAGATTATTATCACCTGAGCCCCACGGGCCACCATCCTCTTGAGGAGGGCGGCGTACCTCTTGCAGTTCCTGCCGTCGAGCATCATGTCTGCCTCGTCAAAGAAGTACAGGGGGCTGGGTCTGACGCTCTGAAGAGCGTAGATGAAGGCCAAGGCGGTTAGAGACTTCTCCCCGCCAGATAGGGCCTCCATGGGGACCTCGCCCTTGCCCGGCAGGTTTACCTCAACGTGCAGCTCTAGCTTGGGCCAAGATCCCGCGAGCCTCACGCTCCCAGCTCCACCCAGCATCTCTCCTACAGCCTCGTCGAAGGCCCGAGAGATCTTCTCAGCCGTCTCTACGATCACTCTGTCGCGCTCTGCCTGCAGCTCCTCCAAGGCGTTTAAGATAGACTGCCTGGCCTCCTCCAGCTCCTCGATATCTCTAGACATCTCCTCTACGCGCTCCTCCTCTCTCTTCAGCTCTTCCAGAACATGCGGCCCCACTACGGGCAGAGTCCTGAGCTTTGCGGAGATGCTGGCGTACTCTAGCTCCGGATCTGCGGACTCTGCTGGCTCGACGCCCTCTAGTTCCTTGAGCCTAGCTCTGAGCTCGTCGAGCCTCTCGAGGAGCCTCCCCCTCTCCTCGGCGATGGCCCTCATCCTCCTCTCGTACGCCAGCCTCTCTGCCAGCGCCCTTTCTAGAACCTCTCTGAGCTCCGCTATCCTCTTCCTGACCTCTGCCAGAGCGCTCTCAACTTCTTGCGCCCTCTCCGGCGGAGGCAGGGTCTTTAGTCTCTCCTCGTACTCCCTGATCTTCTCTTGAACCCTTTCTCTCTCCTCCATTAGCTTAGATAGCCTGTCCCTCAGCCTCCTCTCTTGAGCGGGCGATGGGGGCTTGGACAGGAGGCTCCCGTCCCTCTCGAGGACCTCTCCCTCTATGCTAACGAACCTGAAGCGTCCGATGTCCGACTTCGGCACATCCGCCAGGTCCTCGACGAGCACGGCGTTGCCCACTACTACGCCTATGAGGTCGTGGTACCTGGGGTCTGCTTCGATGAAATCTCTAAGCAGGCCCAGCGAGTATGGAGGGGGGTTGATCCTCGGGGGAGGTTTCAGGACATCCAGAGGGAATATCCTCATCCTCCTTCCCAGCCTCTCCCTTCTGATGGACTTCAGGATCTCCAAGCCTGCCTCTAAGGTCTCAACCACGATGTCTCCCACTCGACTTCCAGCTATGGCTCGATAGGCTAGCTCATACCCCTCTGCGGGACGCAGGAGCTCGCCTACCACTCCTACGAAGGCCGGGTGGCTGGAAACGACTTGCGGAGGTCTCTCAACCCCAATGGTGGCTAGCAAGGCTCTTACGCTCTCCAGCTCCGACTCTATTGACCTCAGCCTCTCACTCAGCGTGGAGAGGCGCACCTTCAGCATGCTAGCCTCTCTGGCCAGCTTTAGATCTCCCGACGACTCTAGCTCCCTCAGCTTAGATTCGGCCGCCTTTATCTCCCTCTGCAGCTCCCGCACCTGCGACTCGCTGAGCGAGGGAGGGGGAGGGGGGCTCAGCTCGCTGAGCTTCCTCTCGATCTCCCCCAACCTCTTCATGAGGAGGGCCTTCTCTAGCGAGGCTAGCTTCGCCTCGAGCCTCGCTCTCTCGTGGTACGCCCTGGCCTTGGCCCTCAGCCTCTCGACCCTCTCCTGCCTCTCCCTCAGTAGTACCCTGGCTACTTCCAGCTTCTCCTCTACCTTCTCAAGCTCTTTTAGCGTGGCGGCTCTCTTCTCTTCGAATTCCTGGACTCCGCTGATCTCCAGCAGGATCTCTGCCCTCTCCCTGGGGGTCGACTCTATCACAGCTGTAACCTCGCCCTGTCCCACGAGGTTGTAGCCTCCCGCGCTAAGCCCAAGGTCGGCTAGCGCATCCCTGACCTCAGAAGCCTGCGCGAGCTTTCCATTCAACCTGTACGTGGAGCCTGACTTGGAGACCCTCCTCTCAAGCCGCAACACGCTATCATTAGACTCAAAGACTAGCTCCACCGAACAGGAATTGGCGCCCTTCCTGATCAGCCCCCTCAGGCCGGAGGATCTGAGCCAGCTCCCGCGGGCCCCCAGCGCGAACATGATAGCCTCCATTATGTTCGACTTCCCGGAGCCGTTTGGCCCGGTTATGGCCGTGAAGCTGCTGGGGAACTCAATTACCGCTGATTTGAACGACTTGAAGTTCTTCAGCCTTACCTTGGTGAGCCTCACGCTTCTATTCAGGAGACCACCCTCCTCCCGGCCTCGGTTATGCAGAGGAGACTCCCCTGGGGAGTCTTCTCCACTGAGATCATCCCTGCTTCTTCTAGCCTCCTAGCCCTCCTCCACAGGGTGGTCTTCGGCATCCCGAGGGCCGCTCTCAGCTCAGACAGGTAGGCCTCTCCTCCCATTTGAATCAACTTTCTGAGGACGGCTATGTCGTCGTACGTCAAGGGTGGTCTCGGAGGCTGTTCCCTGCTCTTCCTACTCCTGAGAACGACAAACACGACTGCAGCGGCTATTACAACAATTCCAGCCGTGAGAAGAACCACCTGCAGTATTGAGAGCCTGATCTTTTGGCCAGAGCCTGGCTGGACGCCGCCCGGAATCGGGATGACGTAGCTCAGCCACGCTGGAGTATCTACCAAGATGATCGTCCTGTTGTCCTGAGATGTAACTGCGCTTGGCATATCCGACATTCCGACGAGTATAGCCCCTTGCGGTAGCCAAACCTCGCACTCGCCGAGATCTGGGGTCACGTTGATCGTCCAGACATCCCCCTCCTTGTATGTGATCTGCTGAGTCGCGTAGCTCAGGTTGACTAGGTTCGCCCCGAAGGTCTCTACCAGTATGAATCCATCGGACTCCGTCGCGTTCAGCGGCAGCCCCTCTCCATCAGTGGCTAGAATCATCTCAGCTCCCGGTAGAGACGGTATCTCTTCAACCAGCCCTCCATTGACGGCCCACAGCGTGCTGACGTAGGCCCAGCCGTCCTCGAAGAGGAATATGCGGCAGGCTTGAGGTTGCGCGGAGACCGCAGCGAGCGGCTGAATCGCAAGAATTGCCACCAGAACGGCCGCGAGCCTGCTCAACTCCATCCCCTAGAAAGCTCCTAATCGGTTACCTGAAACTCCAGCCTCACGACGCCCCTCCCCTTGCTCTTCCTCTTAGTTATCCGTATTCTCCCTACCTCACTCGTCCTCGCCACGTGAGTTCCACCACACGCGTCGGCTCCGACTCCAACTATCTCTATTACGCGTATCTCGCTGAGGCCCCCGTGCGCCGGTCCTAGATGCGAGCCGTACGACTCTAGGAGTCTAGCCGCCTCCTCCCTGGAGAACACGTGAACTCTCACCTCTGCGTCCATTTCCACGATCTTGTTTGCCTCCTCCTCGATGGCCGGGAGCTGATCTCGGGTTATCGATGCTGCGAAGTCCAGCCTGCCTGATCCCACGCTCAGACCGCTACCGGCTATGTCCACATGCTCTAACAGTCTGCTAACCGCGTGCATGAGGATATGCGCGGCCGTGTGAGTCCTCATTATCAGGTAGCGCCTATCCCAGTCTATCTCTCCAGTTACTCTCTCCCCCACAGATATGACGCCGTCTATCTTGCCTATGTGAACGATCTCGCCGCCCCTATCTTCAGTCCACTCCACGATCAGAGTGCCGTCCTTGCCGCGGATTTTGCCCGTGTCAGCTGGCTGACCTCCTCCCTCAGGATAGAATGCGGTCGCGTCGAGCGTAACGGCCGACTTCTCACCCTCGAGTGCCTCAACTGAGAGTACGGTTGCCTCAAATGTCCTGAGGTAGGGGTCTTTGTAGTAGAGCCTCTCGGTCGGCACGATGAGATTTGGAAACTGCTCGTTAAAGGATTTTTCTCGACGCTATGTAAGGTTCTGACCATGTTGGTCGGTAAATTTCAGCCAAAGGCGAGAGGGAGCCTGATAACACAGCGTTAGCTTGCTCGCGCATTCTCCCCTGTTTGGATGAAGGAAAGGGCGGAAAACCCTGGCAGCAGGAGATCACTTGCATCAGCCGTCTCTGAGATCACCACCGGGCCTCCTCCAAGGTCAGCGTCAAATCCACACTCACGCCGAACCTAGAGACCTCCCTTAGGAACGGATCCGGGTCCAAGTCCCTCTCTGGGAGCAGCACGCCCGGTTCAAGCTTGCCGAGACCAATCCACTTTGCAACAGTACACGCCGGTCCCGCCACGATCACTCCATGGGCTGAGGCTGGTGGGCTGCTCCAGGATCGGGCCACTGCGGTAACTCTTACTGAGCACTCTTTCCCCTCCTTCGATCCCTTGGCCTCGACCACTATAGCGTCGATGTCGTTTGGAGACCACTCCTTCCCCCTGTAGGTCTCTCGCACCAGGGCCTTCAGCACCTGCAGGGGAGAGACCTTGCATCCCGCAATCTCGACCTCGCTCTCTGAGGCGAACCCCAGCCCTGCGAGCATCTTGTACTTGAGGAATAGCTCTCTGGGGAATGACAGCTTGTAGTCGACGAGCTTGAGTCCCTTGTCCTTGAACGTCTCTCCAACGCTCCAGGTCTCCTGATGATCTACGTAGTAGCAGGTCTGAACGCCTATCGGCTCGGGAAATGAGTACTCCTCCTTGCCCCCCATGGGAGGAACCGGCTGCGTCTTGCCCTCGATCCAGATCTCTCCCCCATAGATGAACTCGTCCAGTATGGTCTCGAGCGAGTACGGCACTGGAAGCGGTATGCCAAGCGACTCGTAGTCTACGAAGTCTACCCAGCCCTCCCTCATCCTTACCTCCCGGACCTCGTCCAGGCAATCGGCGGCCAGCCTAGCCAAGACGTTCACGAGCCCTGGGGAGCCCCCAATGCCTGGAACGGCAGCGATCCCCCTCTCCCTGAAGTCGTCGTCGAGTGAGAGCTGCCACTGGAGGGTCTCCCTGTCGGACCCAAGGTCTATGTATCCCACGCCAGCCTTGAGGGCCGCTCGCGTGACGTAGGGAATGACCTTGAAGAGGGCGCAGTTCATCACCACGTCGTAGCCAGCGATCAGCTCGGCCGTCCTATCCACATCTCTTGCGTCTACTTCCTTCCACTCTATCTTCCTAGACGGAGACAGCCTCCTGGCCTCCTCGGCCACCTTCTTGGCCGCTAAGGCGTCAATGTCTGCAACGAGTATCTCTTCAACCTCTGGGCTGAGATCGTCCCTCGCCAGACCCAGGACGACGACCCTGGAAGTCAGGCCCGCCCCTATCACGACGACTCTGAGAGACATCACGTGACCCTCTGCGCGAGTCTATTAATCGTAGCACAGACCGCCGGGAGGGGACCTGCCTTGGAGTGGGAGGTAAAGGTTCTCGAGGAACTCGTCAGGTTGGACACAGACGCAACGCTCAGGAAGAACTACGACAAGGCGGCTGAGATGATCGCTCGATATGCCGAGGAGCTGGGCATGGATGTCAGCATCGTGGGCGACGAGGTTCCCAACGTAGTCGCGAAGTTAGATGTCGGGGCTGAGAAGGACCTCGCGCTCGTGAGCCACTACGACGTAGTGCCAGCCAAGGGTCCCTGGAAGCTGGTTGACAGGGAGATCGACCCGTTTGAGCCAATCGTGATCGACGGGAAGCTCTACGGCAGGGGAGCTGCCGACGACAAGTCCGCCATCGCAGCCTCCCTGGGGGCCATCAGAGAACTCAAGGGTGAGAAGCTGAGGTACAACCCTCTCTTGATCGTGGTTGGAGACGAGGAGGTGGGTGGAACAGGAATCAAGGAGGTCGTAGAAAAGAGGTGCATCACCGGAGACGCGGCCGTCATACTGGATGCCTCCATAGAGTACCTCAGCGTCGGGGCCAGCGGCGTGGTCGACGGCTGGATAAAGGTGAAGGGAAAGGGGGGACACGCTGGGTATCCTCACGTGGCTAGAAACCCGATCTACGGTCTTGTGAGGCTAATCGGGGAGCTGGAGAAGTTCGCCAGCTTTAGGTCCACGAAGCTGTCTGACCTGCCGAGCCCTCCCAGCTCGCCCATTCAGAGGGTCTGGGGCAGGTTCACCGTCACGATGCTCAGGGCTGGCCAGAAGCACAACGCAATACCGGGAGAGGCTTCCGCTGGCTTCGACATGCGGCTCTTTCCAGGAGAAGACCTGAACCAAGCACTGGAGGAGCTCAAATCCTTCCTCACGGACGCCGCCTCTAGGCTAGGTCTCGAGGTGGAGCTGGAGATCGTGGGAAGCGTGAACGATGGGTGGCGAACTCCTCCCGATCACCCATTCGTGGCGGAGGTTCTCAGCGCAATGGAGAGGGCCATGGGCAAGAGGGCCATTGCAGCAGAGCTTGGAGGGAACGACGGCTTCCTGTTCGCTAAGAGAGGAGTGCCAACCGTGGCCATAGGGGCTATCAGAGTTCCCGAGAACAACATCCACGCTCCGCTAGAGTTCGTGTACCTAGAGGATGTGGCCGCTCTGAAAAGGCTCATCGTGGAGCTGCTCAAGCCAGGCGCGTCATGAGCCAAGCTACGAGCGAGACGGCGAATGGGACCTCTAGGTTGTCTTCGACCCCGTAGGCCTCTGAGAAGGCCGCAGCTGCAGCCAGAAGCACCGCCTGGAGAGGAGTCCAGTGCAGTGAGGCTATGGGCAAGAACACTAAGAATCCGGCCAAGGTTCCCTCCACGGTCGAAGCTGAGGCAAATGGCATTCTCCTCCTTCCGAGACTAGCACCCACCAGGGCAGAGGCCACGTCTGTAGTCGCGAGAGCGAGGACGCCCCAAACGAAGTTGGACCCAAAGAGGAAGTATGAGATTCCAACGCCGAGTACCCCGTGCATCAGGCCGACCCAGCCGGCCCTCTTCTCGTACTCTCTCTCAACCTGCCTAGCGAGGTTCTCAAGCCACCTCACAGCGGCGTCTACCCTCTGTCCCATCGGAGTCTTTTGAAGCAAAGCCTCTAGCTCTTCAGGGCTTAGAGACACGGCCGGCCCTTTCACTCTAAGGGCGTTCACCCAAGCGACGGCCACCATGAGGAGGCCGTATATCCAAGTCGGATCGGGTCTCTGGAAGAGGAATAACTTGTCTGGGAGCATAGGAATTACTAGAGCTGGAGAGGCTAGCAGCAGGGTCATGATAGCGTGTATTGTCTTACGGATGGCCAGATTCTTGAAGTCCTTCACACGGATTGCGGGCCTCAGACTTGTTAAAGTAGTTCGCCGCTCCGCCACCCTGCTGATGTCGGGAGAGAGAACGCCGCTGGCCTACCGGATCATCTACTCGCTGAAGCTCAGGGGCGTTTACAGACCGTTGGTGAAGCTCGCGGAGCTAGTTGGACCAGGGTCAGTAGGAGTAGATGTAGGAGCAGGGTACGGCCTCGCAAGCGAGCTGATAGCCAATAAAGTCGGGCACTTAGTCTTGGTTGAGCTAGATCGCGGAATGGCCGTCTCAGCTCACCGCAGACTCATCAAAAAGCCAAACCTGTCTGTAGTGAGAGCAAACGCGTGTTCGCTACCAATAGCTGACGAGATTGCTGACTTCGTCGTTTTCTTCGACTCTCTGCATCACATAGCCCCCACAGGCCGGGCGCTTGAGGAAGCGGTGAGGGTGTTGAAGCCTGGCGGGATACTCGCCATATACGACTTGGATGGCTCTAAGCTCTCGGCAAAGGCGATGAGGCTCTTAGAGCGCGCCTTCGGGCTCCGATCTAGCTATATGACGGAGAGCGAACTTTGCGGTCGCCTCCACGACCTCGGGGTGATTGTAATCAGCGTGGAGAGAGGATGGGCGGGGCAGCTCGACTTACTCGCGCTGAAACCGCCTAAATCCAGCTAACGTCTACTCTTGTCTCTAGATCCCAAATTAGGCCTTTCGGGATCTTAGAGGGGCCTTGGAATAGTGTGGAGGCCCCCGCCGACGCTGAGGCAAACTTCGAGGCTTCCCTCAAGGAATCGCCCTCGGCTAGAGCCACAGCCAGTGCGGCCGTGAACA
>DRBY01000148.1 GCA_011042755.1 Thermoproteota archaeon
CTAGGACGAACAGACCGTTGGATATCCAGGCGTGGCCGTAGAGGTCTATGAACCTCAGCGCGGCGTTGTACCTCTCTACGACCTGAGTCGGCGTGACGCCCTCCAGAGCCTCGGGCACGCGACCCTCAAGCCTGAGCTGCTCTATGGCCGCTCTCAGATCCTCCACGTGGGCAGGAGATATCAGGTCAAGGTACTCCTTACCCTCCTCCTTGTACCAGCTGTACTCGTTTCCAGACACAGGACCGCCGTTGGCTATCACGTAGGCGCAGGCCTCGTAGATCTCCCAAGGCAGTATCGGCCACCAGACGTAGAAGTCCGCAGTCTCGTTCTCAGACACGATGTGCAGGTAGTCTCCGTAAACTACCAGAGTGTCGGGCTCTATGAACTCGAATCCCTTGATGTACTCCAGCGTCGGAGCCACGCCAGAAGCGTACTCGGGGTGGTAGTACGGGTCTCCCTCCTCGTCCTCGTGCGACCACTCGTAGGCGAACGCTACCGCGTACCTGATGTCGTTCAGGTCCATCGGGATGCCGTGGTGCCAGTTGCTGAACTTGTACTTGATGACAGCCTTCACTAGAGCCTTCTGGCCTGAGCCGACCTCAACCCACTTGTTCTCCTTGGAGTCGTAGATCACGGCTGTGGACGGAACCTCTATCTGACCGACCTTCTGGCCATCCTCTATCGTGTAGTCTATATCGAGATCCCAAGTCACTCTAACTGGCATGGGCTCCGCCTCGGTCGGGTGCTTGGGCGCTCCCTCGTCGTAGGTCGCCCTGGCTATCACGTGCGAGTAGACGTCGTCCAGTCCTCCTATCGGGTTCCACGCGCTGGTGTACATCTGAGCCTGCTGAGCCTCAACGGCAACTCTCAACTTGCCGTCAACGGTCTCGACGGTCCTCCAAGGCCAGAAGGACCAGAGACCGGTGACAGCGTCGTAAGCCAGCCTGGTGACCCTGTTCTTGTTGACGGGGAAGTAGTCCACGGTGATGGCCGTGAAGACCCTTATGCTCTCGTAGACCCCTATCTTCATTACCTTCCTAGCCTTCTCCCAGTACTCCTCGGGGCTGCTTATGTTCATGAAGACGAGGTCCTGAATGAGTTCGTCAATCGTCTCGTTCTGCCACTCCCACCATCCGGCCATCTGATAGGCTGGCATCCAGCCGAAGATCGGAGTGTAGAACCAGGCCAGGTCGCCCTCCACGTACTTGGTAGCCTCGGTGGCTCCCCATCCGGCGGTGTAGAGGTTCCACTGATAGTCGGCCGGGTTGCTGAAGTAGACCGTGTAGATGCACTTCAGGAAGTTCGCCTCTATCCTCTCGACCTTTATACCCGCCTTCTCTATCTGATCGGCTACGTAGAGACCCTCCTCGTGCCTCTCGTCCTCAATCCTGATGTAGAACTTGACGGTGACCGGCTCTCCGTCAAAGGTCCACCAGTAGCCAGCAGGAGCCCTCGGGTCAGGTACCTTCTTGAGCCTGCCTCCCAGCTGCTCGGCCGCTTTGGTTAGAGCCTCGTCTATCATCTGAAGTCCAATCTGCTCGTTGCCCTCGGGCGTGAAGCCAAACTCCTTGAAGATATCCTCAAACTCCTTGTAGGCCGGGTGCGACGGAGGTATCGGGCAATAGGCGATCTCACCCCCGCCCAGCAGGACCTCGTCAACTAAGTACTTCCTGTTTATCAAGTAGTTCATGGCGAA
This sequence comes from Thermoproteota archaeon, assembly GCA_011042755.1. The sequence continues at coordinate 1,697 of DRBY01000148.1, forward strand.
CCTGACTTCTCTAATGGCGAACGGGTTGAAGTAGGTCTTCCCCTCAACGTTCACCAGGTAGGGCGTACCCTCCTCGTAGTACGGGTTCATCGTTATTTCCCACGAACCTCCCGCGTTGGGGACGAGCCTCAGGTTCTCCTTCATGTACTCAGGGAGTCCGGCGTAAACGGAAGGGCTCAGAGACTTCATGTACATGTCTAGCCTGCCAGTAGCCACGTCGCCGACAGCGACCTCTCCAGTGGCTCTGGTCTCAACGATGATCTCATCGACCGCTGGACCCTTCCTAGGCTGTGCTGAAACCACTCCACTTGGAAGTAGAAGCACTGCGAGGATCAAGGCCAGCGCGGCAACACCGAATCGCTCCCTACTTCGCATCTACATACCCCCTCTAGGCCGGGGAATCCATCCCGCCCTTAGGGCTGGGCTGGTGTCAACTGCAGAGACCACAATAAAAAAGCTATTTCGGGATACCATCTCAGGTACCTTGAAGTGAAGGAGAAACATATTGAAACATAGACTCGCGTCCACCTACAACGGCCTCAGAGTAGGCCGGACTTCTTCTAGAGTCACGGTAAGCGCCACAACGTCTCTAACCCCAATTACATAGCCCGTTGGAATCGAAACTCTCTGCGACCTTATCACCCTCTTGAAACCCATAGCTCGGGCCACTTGCTTAGATAGCTGAACAACCAACCCCACAATTGACCAATTATCCCGAGCGATTAGGAGGTCCACCACCTTACCCAACCTGACCCCATCCTTAGTGACAACCTCTTTACCCACTATGTCTCCGACGCGCACCTAGACACCTTCGTTCATTAGGCAACTGCTCAGATTATAACATGATAACTGCCGGTGAGTGGTGAGTGTATGGGAGATTACCGCGCTGAGAAGGAGGGCTCGAAAGCCCTAGTTGGAAGGAGTGTAGTAGATTATCGACTGGAGCGTAATTTGACCGTAGCTGGGCTAATCGAAGCCTTGCGCTACTCTGGAGGTTTCCAAGCTGTTAACATCGCGCGGGCCGTCGACGTGTTGACTGAGATGTGGAGAGATCAATCCGCTGTTCTCTTCCTTAGCTTCACGGCCAACCTCGTGGCCACAGGGTTGCGGGGCGTTCTCGCACAGCTGTTGGAGGAGGGTCTATTCGACGTAGTGATAACGACGGCGGGCACTCTCGATCATGACTTGATCAGGTGCTGGGCTGAGTACCACCATGGCTCCTTTGACGTTGACGACGCTGAACTCGCTGAGAAAGGGATCGCAAGGCTTGGAAACGTCTTCGTGCCCATGGAGGCATTCACCACACTCGAGAAGAAGATTCAGCCTTTCTTAGCAGAACTGCACGAAGAAAAGAAGGAGTGGGGCTGCAGGGAACTCATCGAGAGAATGGGGAAGGATCTAGCGTGTCCGGGGAGCATACTCAGAGCAGCCGCAGATTCTGGAATTCCTATCTACATCCCAGGAATCGTGGACGGGGCTGTGGGCAATCAGCTCTGGTTCTTCAGGGAATCTCACCCAGACTTTCGCGTCGACATGCTGGCTGATCAGAGGGAGCTTGCCGAACTGGTCTTCAAGGCAGAGAGGACTGGTGCGCTAGTCCTCGGGGGAGGAATAGCGAAGCATCACACCATAGGCTGGAACATGTTTAAGGGAGGCTTAGACTACGCGGTCTACATCACGACGGCGCCAGAGTACGACGGCAGCCTCTCTGGGGCTAGAGACAGGGAGGCTGTTTCATGGGGGAAGATCTCGCTTAAAGCGAAGAGGGTGACCGTCGTTGGAGATGCAACCATACTCGCACCGATAGCTCTGGCTGCTGCGCTAGATCGAGTGGGATGGAGGAGAGCCTGAAGTATCTAGGGCCTGCAGGATTCTGCGATGCACTCCTTAATATCCGAGAGTATTCTCTGACCAACGCCTCCCGACTCGCCGACGGTTACCTCGATGACCCAGTCTCCAGAGTACCACATCTCCCAGGTCAGGCCGGGGTACTCGAACTTGGCGTACCCTCTGTCCCCCTTCATTTCACTCTCCCACCTCGTGTAGTTGGCTGAGAAGCTAGAGGTGTAGTTCACGATCTTCTCTGCAGTCGCCCTAGCAGCCGTCTCGTTGTCAAACTTCATGAATGCCACCGCGACGAGAACCCTGGGGTACCGATACTGAGCCAGAAACTGCAGTCCCTCACCACCCTCTAGGAGAAAGCCTTCAGGCGTCGTAAAGAGTTCCATCGAGTTCATGATGTCCGCGCGCCCAGGGCAGTCGAACGTATACCTCAGGCGTTCGAGCGTCATATCAGCCGGCGGCACTGGATAATCTTCCCCCGATGCGAAGAAGATAACTATACCATATGCTAGTGCACCGAATGCAATCAAGATGGTGAACGCGAGCGCCAGTAACCTGTGTCCCTTCCCCCGACGGGCTTTTCGCTTAGCCATATCTATCACGCGGACGTGAGTGAGTTAGAAAAATAACGTTGAGAGGATGTCGTGTAGAGCAGAGGTTAGCCAAGCAACCATGTGGTTTGGCTTATATTCCCATTAGAGGGGCCTTTTTATCGCAGAGTTCGAACCCCGGGCCCTCGGGTGAAACCTACAGCCAGAGGGCGTTTATTCAGGGTTGGAGGAAATTGGCTTGGTTAGGTCTTTGGTCGAGTAAAGAGCAGTCAAGAGAGGGTACTGTCTCAGGAGAGTCAACCATCAGGCCAGGCGTCTCCAGCTAAGAACCGCGCGAGAGCCATGTAGACCCCATGTTCGTAGAGATCAACCCTCGTTACCAACCCTCTGGTGAATACCCCGATTGCTCCCTCGCTCCTCTTTACGTCCTTACGACCTACGTGGGCGTCTATTAGATCTCCCAGCTCCTCTCCGTCGAGCATCTTAGGAACGAACGTCTTGGGGCACTGGAACCATCCGCTGGCGCCAACTCCCAACCTTCCCGAGCGATCTACGATTGCCACGAACCCCGTGCAAAAGTACCGCCCAAACAGATGGACGAGGCAGCCCTCTATTCCGACGCCATAATCTGCAGAGGGAACTTCTTCAATGGACCTCTTGGCCCTGTTGATGGCCCCCGTTAGCCCCTCCCCGTTGATCGGTTGAGGTGGGACTCCCGGATCTACTCGCACGGGGATGACCTCCACATCGCCAAAAGCCCTGCTGAAAGCCCTTTCAACGGCTTTGATCTTTACAGGGTTGTCAGAGCCAACCGCTACTAGCATCGACTAGATCACCGGCTGACGCCAGCAAGAGGAGATGTTTTATGAATTGAGTTCTAGCAGCTAATTGGCAGCTGGCCGGGTGGGTCCACCGTGAGGAGGGTCCGTTGCCCCAGGTGCGGAAGGATACACGAAATTCCCCCAAACCACCCGGACGGCAGGTTCTTCCTGCCGTGTGGGGAGGATCACGATCTCGTGATCTGGGTCGACGGCGGGATGATCAGAGAAGTCGATGTCGCTGAGTCCGTCTTTGCTAGGGTGGGATTCGAACTGGTTCCCGACAAGGTCGCGCTCGCTCCCAGCTGGATCGATATGGAGAGGGTGAGGGCCCTCCTCGCGGGTAGAGTTAGGCCGACGTCAGAGGATATCGACATTCTGATGCTCTTAGAGGAGCTTGGGGTGGTTAGGAGGAAGTCGTCTGCAAGGTGAGCAGATGTACGGCCTGCACGTTGCAGGTATCTTCAGGAGAGAAGTGACTGCGGTTTCACTGAGTGAGTCTGGACTCACCAGCAGTGAAGTCGCGACGGCAGATAGGGAGCTTAGGGCATTTGTGAGTTACTGGGCCTATGCGGCGCTCTCAGACTCTGGCATGCTGAGAGAAGTAGAGGGCAACCTGAGGAGGAGGCTCAGAAGGAGTTCTGGGAACCCCGACCTCCTAGATGCGGTTATCGAGACGCTGATCGACGCAAGAGTTCTGACGCAGTACGACGATATGCTGATTTTTGAGTCCCCGCCTGAGAAGCCCACCATCACGTTAGGGTGGCTTCAAAGAGCACTCTTGGCGATTAAGGAGGAGTTCAGTAAGTTGCCTGAGATTTTGAGAAGGGGGTCGGCGAGTAGACCTGCCCTAATAGCCCTACTGGCGCTGTATGATAACCCCATCGCGAGATTGGAGGCCTCCCTCTCAATTCACGGATTTGGCCTCGAGAAGATGTCCGGCACTATCCTCGTTCCGTGGTCGGGGATGGGGATCCTAGCGGCTGAACTCAGGGAGAAAACCAAGCTTAAGGTGGTTACCGCCGCGCCCGCCAATTTAGCGAGGATTGTGCGTCTCGTCTTGAGAACCATGAGGATATATGAGGGAGCTTCCTTAAGCGTCGTTAACGCGAGTTTGGAGGAGGCCGGGTTGGAGGCGCTGAGGTCCGGCGAAGTCGGAGAGGGGGCTGACGCGGGACTCCTTGCGAACGCACTCCAGTGGGCGAGAGATCCCAGACTTGTCATACGCTCCACAATTGCAGGCCTCAAGTCTAAGGCGCCGCTCTTCATCCTACAGACGATAAGATCGCCGCGAACGCATCCCGCAACCATCGTTGGCTCCGTCTTGGGGGCTTCCGTCCCCCCAACGAGGGACGAGCTGGAAGAGATGCTCAGCGAGACGGGGTTGTCTTGGAGGTACGTTGGAGCCACTAGAGACTGCGTTGCCATCGTGGCCACGATGGGGGGGATGTAGCCCTGTACGGGACGCTTCTCCTCGGAGTTATGCCGCGCCTGATAGAGGCCAGAGCGCTCAACTACGCCGGAGTTGGTTTTGAGGACCTCAGGCTAGCTCACAGCAAGCTCATTGCATCAATCGGGTACGAGTGCTACAGGGCCCTGCTAAACGCCAACGTGATGGACAGGCTCGTGGGGATGAATCGCCGCAAGATCAGAGAGGTGTCTGCCTCCCCTAACTTAATGGACGCCGTCATCGAGGCCATCGTTAGGGGAGGATACGCTCAAATTTCGGGCGGGAGACTCGCAAAGCCGGCTGAGTCGATTCCCCCCAGGGACATCCCTCTTTGGGTCAATAGGATTTCTAGGGCCTTTAGGGCGATGTTTTCAGTTCTCCCAGACCTGCTAATAAGCGGGCGATCCGGAGAGACCAGGCGAGAGGATCTCTACTTGGCTCTTATGGCGCTGTATGATAACCCGGCCGCCAGGTTTGAGTCGGCTGTCGCTCTTCTCGGGATCGGCCTGACGGACGAGACCCTGCTGCGAAAGTGGGGAGACGTCGGGCTAATTCCAGCCACTCTGCTAGTTCCCTGGTCGGAGCTAGGCCTGCTCGCCGTGGACGCGCTGAGGCTCACGGGCATGAGGGTCGTGGTCGCGGCTCCACCGGGCAGTGGGAGGCTGGTCAGGCTCGTCGTAGCGACGCAGGGACCTGTAGAAGAGAAGAGATTGAAAGTGCTGGAGTCAGACCCCCTAGAGTTTGGCCTCAAGCTCCGGAAAGAGGGGGTCATAGAGGGGCAGGCAGATGCAGCCCTCCTCGTTAACGTGTTCCAGTGGCTGAGAGATCCCGTCACATTCCTCGAATTTCTGCGCTGGGCCCTCTCTGAGGAGGCCCCAATCTTCATCCTTCAGGGCATCTGGGAAGAGGACGCTCGGATAATGGGGCTCGTGTACCCCCTGATCGGAGCTAGGCTTCCGCCCACTCTCAGGGAGTTGGAGTCGACCCTGGCCAGAGCGGGGCTCAAGTTCAGAGAACTCGCTCGCGCCAGGGGAGTCGTGCTCTTGAGGGCAGCTAGAAGGGAGGTGCGTGCCTGAATGATCATCAAGAAGAAAGTCGTTTTGGCTGGAAACAGTGGGGTTGGCAAGACCACGCTAGCCAAGAGGCTCAGCGGATCCACGGGTTCTCCAACGCGAATGACCGTGGGTGTGGAGTTCTTCACGTTCAAGGAGGGTGATGTGAAGCTCGTCGTATTCGACCTCGCCGGTCAGGATAGGTTCAAACCCGTAGTTAAGGGGATGGGTAGGGGAGCCAGCCTGGTCCTCTTGGTCTTTGACGTCAGCAGGCCGAGCACACTGCACTCGCTCAGGGAGTGGGTAGAGGTGGCAGGAGCGTCTAATGCGAAGGTTCTGCTGGTGGGCAACAAGCTCGACCTAGGGTCAAAGGTGACAGAAGAGGAGCTCGAAAGAACCGCTCAAGAGATAGGGGCGGCAGGGATCATCCTAGTTAGCGCCAGCACGGGCGAGGGGCTAGATAGGCTCAAGCAGGCCCTGCTCCGCTTATGAGGCCATCGCAAAAACCAGAACCTTGGCGATGAGAAAAAAGGCGTAAGGGGGAGATCAGCGGCCCTTCAGAGCCTTCTCCCCAAGCTCGAATGCTCTTACGTTAACCTCCTCGGTTCCCTTGGGTACTCCCTCTCTGAGGGTCTCCAGCAGGGTTTCCCTATCTACGGGGAGGACTCCCGTGGAGTAGAAAGCTCCGAGGACCACGGAGTTCATTACCTTGGCTGTGCCAGCCTGTATAGCAAGCTCTGTGGCGTTGAGCGTGTAGACCTTCGCTCCCATCTCCTCCAGCCCCTTGATTATCGAGTCGACGCTCGGGTACCTAGCCCACCCTACGTTCACGTCCACTGGGTAGACTGGGGCGACGTTCATCACGACCACTCCGCTAGGCCTGAGGTAGGTCGCGGAGACCCTGAGACCTTCGAGAGGCTCCAGGGCCATGACCGCATCCGCCTGTCCTTCCGGTATTAGAGGAGCGTACTCGCCGGTCTTGAACATCCTGATGTGGCTCGAGACCGCGCCTCCCCTCATGGCCGCGCCGAACTTCTCGCCCACCCTGACCCTGTACCCCGCCTTTATCGCGGCCGAAGCTATGATGTGCGATATCAGCACGGATCCTTGACCGCCCACTCCAGCCACAAGCATCTGGAACAGATCCTTAGCCTTAGAACCGCACGCGGACATCATCAACCCTCCCTCAAGTCGACTCCCTCGGGACTATCGCTCCTGCTGGACACACTTCGGCGCACATGCCGCAGTTGACGCAGAGCACCTGGTCGATGAACGCCTTCTTCTTGTCCACGTCGAAGGCGTTTGCTGGACAGCCGAGCTGGACGCAGAGCTTGCAGCCAGTGCACTTGTCTTCAATTACCGTGTAGGTTCCGGTGGGCCTGTACTCCTTCCGCCTGAGGGCCTGGAGCGTGCACACTCTGTCGGATATTACGAGAGCTGGTCCATCTGCCTCGGGGCTCTCCAAGTACTCTAGGGCCTCCTCTATGACTCTCTGCATCTCCTTCAGGTTCCAAGGATCAGCTCTCCGGATGAACTTGACGCCCATGGCTCTGGCTATCTGCTCGATGTCCAGCTGGCTGGTCGGCTGCCCCCTAGCGGTGACGCCTGTAGTGGGGCTGGGCTGATGACCCGTCATAGCGGTCCACCTGTTGTCCAGCACGAGGAAGAGGACCTTGGACTTGTTGACGACCGCGTTGGCCAAGGCGGGGAGATCCGCGTGGAAGAACGTGGAGTCTCCGGCTAGGCCCACGATCTTGCCGTCTGGGTAGCCAGCGTGGAACTCTCCCATGGCCAGGCCGAAGCCTCCACCCATGATGTAGTTCGTATCCAGCATCTCGTAGGGGGCCTCAATGACGTACCTCCTCGACTCGGTGGAGAAGCTGGGCTCAACCTTCTTGGCCACTATTCCGTAGCCTCCCTGCTCGTAGCAGCCTATGTCGCCGTTGACGATCGGCACCTTCCCTCCCTTCCTAGCCAGGGCGAGCTTCAGGGCCCAGTACATGCCGAGGTGCGGGCAGCCTGCGCACAGCATCGACGACCTGGGGGCTATGAGCGGCTTCAACGACTCGCCAGCTGGCTTCATGGGCTCAAATTCGACGCCCATCAGCTTGGCTATTGCCGCAGTCACCCTATTGTGACTGAGCTCGTCGTAAGGCTCGATTAAGGCGTTCTCATACCTGCCGTATATCTCAACGTCGGCGTGCATCCTCTGGGCCAGATCTCTGAGCTGAAGCTCCACGACGGGCTCGTTCTCTTCCACCACGAGGATCTTCTTGCATGACTCGATTAACTTCTTGATCTTCTCCTCGGGGAGCGGGAAGGGCGTGCTCAGCTTGAGCAGATTGACTTCAACGCCGAGCCTCTCTATCGCCTCCATGACGTAGCCGTAGGCGATGCCGCAGGCGATGACTCCGAACTCAGAGCCGTTCAGCTTCAGGAAGTTGTAGGGCTCACCTATCTTTGATATGGCTTCCTTGGCCTTCGGGAGCTGCTCGTAGAGCCACTTGTGCTTCGCCACTGGTCCTGGCGGGCCGTAGACGTTCCACCTGTAGGGCATCTTCCAGTGCCTGTCGAAGGCGAGCTTGTTCCTCTCCTTCCTGATCTCGCCGAAGACCACGTCCCCGCTGGAGTGGCTTATCCTGGTAACTGACCTAACCATCACCGGGAGTTCCAGCTCTTCAGACAGGTCGAAGGCCATCTTAGTAAGATCCTTCGCCTCCTGCTGGTTGCTCGGCTCCAGACATGGGATCTTGGCGTAGAGTGCCACCATCCTCGTGTCCTGCTCGTTGGAGGAGTAGTGAGCCCCAGGATCGTCGGCCACGTACACGACGAGGCCTCCTCTGACCCCTCCGTAGACGACCGTCATCAGCATGTCCATGATCCAGTTCAGGCCCGCGTTCTTCATGGTGGCCATGGACCTGGCTCCCACTATGGCCCCGCCGACGGCAACGTCGAAGGCGACCTTCTCGTTGGTAGACCACTGAACGTGCGCGTCTATGTCGGCCTGGCTGAGAGCCTCGATGACCTCAGAAGATGGCGTGCCAGGATAGCCCACAACCAGCTGAACCCCCGCCTCGATCGCTCCCCTAGCTACCGCGTGATTTCCCATAAGGAGGGCTCTCTTTCCGGGGGCGTCTTCCTCAATTCTCAATTTAGACCCCCTGGCGTGCCGAGAGGGAACGATAAAAATCGTGCTCTCAATGCAGCCTAAGCCGCGGGAGTCTTGGGTAAGCTCTCCTCGGCTAAATTATCGCGTGTGCTCGTGTGAGATCCACTTCTTAGGGCTTAGCTTGGTCAACTCTCCTTGGAGAAC
>DRBY01000033.1 GCA_011042755.1 Thermoproteota archaeon
AGAGCGCTTGAGAGCACCTTACCATCTGAACCAGCCAATCCGACCCCGAACGTGTGGGCGGTTGACTCAATGCCCAGAGCGATCAACTGCTCTGGAACACCCCCTCGTACTTCCGAATGATCGCCTCGAACGGAACGGGGCCTTCTCGAACGAGGACTGGGCGGTCCCCAGTGAGGTCAACAATAGTAGAGGTAGGCCTCTTGGGGAGGGGGCCAGCGTCTATTATCAGTTCGATGTCAGGGAGGGCTCTCATAGCTTCTTCCGGAGTATAGGCGGGTGGCTCACCGCTTATATTCGCGCTGGTGGCGGTTACGGCCCTCCCAAACCTCCTGATGAGTTCGAGGGCTATCGGGTTGTCGGGTATCCTCACGCCTATGGCTCTGGGGTTCACCTCGTCTGGAACCCTCTCGGTCTTGGGGAGGATGAACGTCACGGCGCCCGGCAAGAAGGACTTCATGAAGGTCTCCATCTTCTCGTCGAATATCGCGTATCTCCTCAGCATCTCGAAGTCGCTAACAGCTATAGTCAGAGGGTTTGTCCTCGGTCTCAGCTTCACTCGGTAGACCCTGAGAACTGCCTCAACATTCTCTGCATCGGCTCCGAGACCGTATGACGTGTCGGTTGGATATATCACGAGTCCTCCTCCTCTGAGAACCTCAACTGCCAGCCTATACCCCTCGTCGCTGCAGCCAGACCTCGCTAGGATCCTCTTCAACAAAGGCCCCTCTGAACCTCCGCCATCTCCATGTTAAATTAATCCCTCTCGATCTCGACTGACCGAGAGATGGATCCAGACACACTACGAGAGTACGAGAATATAGGGCGGTTTCTAGCCTCCTTGCTCGAGAGGGAAGTATCAAGTATAGAGCCAGGAGACGGTCTACTGGATATTGCCGAGAGAATCGAAGCACAAATCAGGGACGCTGGCTATGAGCCCGCTTTTCCAGTAAACCTCTCTGTGAACGAAGTGGCTGCTCACTACACGCCTCCTCCAGAAGACTCCACAGTGGTGCCAGAGGGAGCCCTCCTAAAGGTAGACGTCGGCGTCAGATCTGGAGGGCTGATAGTCGACGCCGCGAGAACCCTGGACCTGAGCGGGAGGTATAAGGCGCTTATAGTGGCTGCAAAGGAGGCTGTTGAAGCTGCCAGGCGAGTAATGGCGCCTGGAGTTCCTGTCTCAAAGGTTAGCGCGGCGATCTACGAGGAGATAAGGAAGAGAGGCCTCAAACCCATCACCAACCTCGCTGGCCACAAGATAGAGCTCTACAGGCTCCACGCAGGCATAGAAATACCCAACGTGCCTAGCAGGCTGGCTAGGTACAAGTTCAGCCCAGGTGACGTCTTTGCAGTGGAACCGTTCGTCACCACTCCCGAGGGAGCCGGATACGTCGGCGAGGCCCCTCCCGGATACATATTCTCCTTCCTGAAGAACGTGAGACCATCTGACTACGCCGAGAGGAAGGTCCTAGAGGCCGCTCGAGAGAGGTTTAGGAAGCTCCCCTTCTGCGAGAGGTGGATAGTGCCGCTCTTAGGGATCAGAGTCGAGTATGCCCTCAGGAGGCTGGTCAAGAAGAGGGCTCTGAGGGAGTACGCACCTCTCGTTGAGGTTAGACTCGCGCCAGTAGCCCAGTGGGAAAACACGCTGATCGTGACAGAATCGGGAGCCGTATCCCTCACTGGATAGGTGGCTGAATTGCCCAGACGTGGTTCTCAGGCTGAGAGAGACCTGGTGCGGCTGTTCTGGAACCACGGAGTGGGCGCGGTGAGGGTAGCTGGGAGCGGCTCCACGGGGCTGCCGTCAGCCGACATAGTGGCTGGTGGACCTGGAGGGCTGGCTGTGATCGAGGTCAAGACCACCTCCTCAGACAGGGCCTACATCCCGATTGGAGAGATTGAATCTCTGGAGAAGCTATCTCGGGCGCTGGGAGCCACGCCCTGGGTGATCGTCAAGTTCAAGAAGCTTAGGAGAGGGGTATTTTATGCCTTACCGCTCTCAGAGCTAACGATAAGTTCTGCAGGAGCTCAAGTTACCTTGGATCTAGCCGAGAAGAAGGGCGTGAGGGTCGAGATCTTGGCGCAGAAGCTTGCAGGGAAGATCTCCGAGCTGAGCGTCTAGGGCTTGAACCAAACGAGCTTGTAACTCAGTATGGCGCCGTTCGTCACCACGGATATTATCAGGGATTTTCTCACGCTGGTAGCTATTCTACCAGCTCGTATCAGTTCGACGGGAGTGATCATCTGCTCCGCCCTCCCGACTAGGCAGAGATATGGAGCGTGATCTATCCCCGGACCCTTCTCGTAGATCATGAAGTCCGCACCGTACTTAGACGCCGGCTTGACCACGTATCCTAGGTCTCGCCACTTCGAGAAGACCTTGTACCGTGCCTCAGCCTCTCTCCGAAGAGAACTCATTTTAGACCTGAGGTCTTCTGCGGATAAACCACCCTCGTCACTCTTAACGCGTAGAATTTCTCTCTCCAAGAGGAATAAGGCTTCAAATAGCGAGAGTTGCAGCGGCACGCCGTACTTCTCCCCCGGCTTAGGCTTCTCAATCCCTATAGGGTGACCCCAGAAGCCCTCAGTGTATAGAGTGTCGGACGCCTCTGGGTCCCAGACGATAACTCGATCGTGAGTGAGCCTCCCTTCTGCAACGAGATCTTCAGGCAGCCTTGGTGGTCCTATCGGCTGTGGAAGGAAACTCGTCGCCTCGTAGTACGTCACGTTCATCTCGTCGTCGACCACGGCCGTTATGAGGCTCTTCCTCAGCCTCCCGGCGTGAGATACGTACTCGAGGAGTTCAGAATGCGAGATGGGTTTGTCCTCGGAGAGCGGAAGGACTAGCGACTTAGCGATGGATTTTCCTATCCTTCCACCCTCAGGATACAGCCTCAGGAAGGGCGTGGCAGGTTCAACTCTCAACACTCGGCCCCTCTTTCTCAGGTCAGTGTAGACGAGGAATCTGAGGAAATCCTTGGGATTCGAGGCGGCTATGCTCTCGACCAGCTCAGAAACTCTTGCTTCTCCCTTCTCAGTCCTGACGCGTAAGGACCCCTGGCGAACGAGCTCCGCCGCCTCTATGAGCGTGAGCCTGAGGGCACCCTCTAGGATCTCCCCGTAACCTTTCTCTGCTAGCTCGGCGAGTTCGGACAATTCGCCTTTAACGAGCACGTAGTTCTCGGCGAGGGTGCCCTCCAGCTGGGGCAAGCCTCATTCACCTTCCAGCCAGCAGGACCGAGAGAACTCTCTCTGCGGCCTTGAGGTTCAAATCGGGCATTTTTCCCTCTCTAACGTGCTTGACGAAGTAGGCAAGCTCTTCGGCTAGAGGCTCAGACCACCTAGCTCTGATGACAGTAGACTTCCCCAACTCGTCTAGCGTCACTCTCTGATTTAGGTAGTCTAGCTCGGCGCTGGCTATCGATCCAGAGACCCTGACTGCTCTGTAACTTATTGGAGTGAGCCAGTTCGCTTCTATAACTCCTACAACGCCGCTGGGATACTCCATTATATAAACCGAGACATCCTCGACTCCCTGCCCTAGCACGGATCTGTTAAAAGCCCAGACGCTGGAAGGCTCCTCCTGAAGGAGGTCGAGTTGCACATAGACTTCATGCACAGCTAAATCTAGCGATACGCCAATCTCCCACTTTATCTCTCTCTTCGGAGAGCGCCCTATTCTCTTGCCTGAGACGACGTAGATGTCGCCCAGTCTACCTTCTCGGATGAGATCCCTCAGGATCCTGTAGCCCGGGTTGAATAACTCGATGAATCCTGGCATTACGATAACTCCCTTTCCTTTAGCGAGTCTAATGAGGGCCGATAGCTCCTCCAGTGAGGTTGCCACCGGCTTCTCAACGAGCGCGTGCGTCCCGCTTGAGATCACTTCCTTCGTCACTTCAGCCAGTCTCTGTGGCGTAACAACGACGCTGACCGCGTCGAGCTCCTCCTTCTCCAACATCTCTCTTGCAGACGTATAGCACCTCACCCTGTAGCCGCTTGCCACAGACTCAGCGAGCTCCCTGTTCACATCGGCTACTGCGACAAGTTCCACTCCAGGTAGAGTCCTGTAAACCCTGGCATGGGCTCTTCCGAACCACCCACAGCCCACAACCCCCACGCGCACGGTATCCATCGGACCAGCCCAACGGCTAGCCAATATAAAGAGACGGAGAGTCTCAGAGCGATGCCTTCATTCGAGCGCGTCAAAGGGTTCCTTCAATTGATTCGACCGAAAAACGCCCTCCTAGCAGCCATCGGGCCGCTTGTAGGATGGACGTCAGTGCGACCAGGGGCAGATCTAAAGCTAGCCCTTGTCGTCGTGATTCCCCCTCTCGTCCTGATGGCTGGGAACTCCATAAACGACTTCTACGACATTGAGATTGATAGGGTGAACAAGCCGTGGAGGCCCATACCGAGGGGCGTGGTTCACCCGAGGGAAGCTGTGCTGATGTATCTAATCCTCACTGCGTTTGCCGTCTCCCTAGCGGTCATGCTGGGTCCGCTCATGGCAGCAATAGCTCTGCTGTTCTCTCTGGCTTACCTTCTATACGCTGCTAGGATAAAAGCCACTGGCCTGCCTGGAAACGCTCTAGTAAGCTTGGGAGTGGCCTTCACTCTGATATACGGGGCGCTGGCGGCCGGCCAGGTGACAGATAAGGTGCTCTACTACTCTTCGATAGCGTTCACGGCCAACATGGCCAGAGAGATCGCCAAGACTGTGGAAGATCTTCCAGGAGATTCTGCTGCCGGGCTGCGTACGTTTCCAATTGTGGCCGGTATTGCTGCGGCTAGAATGTTGACGATAGCCTTCACGCTTGCCACGATAATTCTGACGCTAGTCCCCGCCGCTCTCGGTCTCTCCGGTATGATCTACAAGGTTGGCTCAGGACTGGCCTGCTTAAGCCTCGCTGTGACTGTTGCAAGTGCGCGAGATATGACGCCGGAGGCGGCCTCACGCGTCAGCAACTTACTGAAGTTTGCAATGACTCTAGGAATAATCTCGATGCTCTTGGACAACATAGCATGCTAGATGAGCTTTAGCAAGCTCTTTCTGGGCAGCACGCCGACTAGAATTCCATCTGGCGAGATCACGGGCAGGGCTGGTAGGCCTGAATCCGCTAGAAGAGAGGCTGCCTTCCCAAGGGGATCTTCAGGCTTGAGAGCTGGAGGGGACTCCATCATGACGTCCTCGACTAATATCTTCCGCACAGCTGCGTCCATCCTCTTGGGGTCGATCTCCTCCCTAACCTCCATGAATGCGTTGGCGAGTATGAGATCAGTTACTAGGCCGACTAGCTGACCATGCACCCCCACCACGGGAAGAGCTCTAGCGCCTGTCTCTAACATCCTCGCCCTCGCGTGGACGATTCTCTCAATTGGCTGCATTCTGGGGTAGTTGACCATCATTAAGTCCTTTACAGTCGGAGAACTCTCTTCTGACAGCAGGCGGACTAGGTCAGACTCCGTAATCGCGCCGAGGAGGGCTTTTTTGTCGTTGACCACCGGCAGGAAGCTGATATCGTGTTTGTAGAGTAATGAGATAGCTCGGTCTAGAGAGTCCTCCTCCGATATGGTGATCGGGGGTTCGCTCATGAGGGTGCTCACGTATATCCTGCGTCCGACTACACGCTGGAATCTCGCTGACCCCAATCCCTCCATGAGATCCCATGCTGCGATAACTCCGACCACTCTGGAATCCGTCAGCACAACGAGGTGCGTGATCCCCTTTCGGTTCATGAGTTCGAGAGCCACCGAGATCTGCTCATCCTTGTCTATGCTGACAGGCTCCTTGCTCATGAACTCTTTCACAGGCTTGTCACGCCTTCGCACCAATCACGATCCCCCTCACCAGATCCGTCTTGGTAATGATGCCGGCTAATCTCTCGCCATCTGGAGAAGCAGGCAGCCCGCTGATTCTCCACTCTAGCATAAGTCTCGCTGCCTTGCCAGCGTCTGCATCGGGCCTCACGGTCACAACTGGGTTGCTCATGATGTCTCCGACCCTCGCCGTCCGCACCTCTCTACTCGCCCGGCCTACGTCGGTATCCATGATTACAAACTTCCTAGAGTAGTTGGGCATCACGAATGCTACGTCAGTCTCTGTGACGACGCCAACGATTCTGCCGTCGCCCCCTAATACGACGAGGCGGCTGATCTTCTTGTCCTTCATGATCTTCGCCGCCTTCTTCACGCTGTCCGTCTCTTTCACGGTGATCACGTCTCGCGTCATGAGATCCTTTACCCTGAACCGCCCCCTCATCTCCTGGGCGAAGAATCTGATGAGGTCCGTCTTGGTGATGATACCCACGACCTTCTCGGCCTCGACGACGGGCAGCCCGCTAATCCCATTCTCGATCATAAGCCTCGCAGCTTCCACTACCGAGGAGTTTGGCGAGATTGTTATCAGCTTCTTAGACATAAACCTAGAGACGCTAGCCCACTCAGGGCTGCGCCACCTCCACGGAGCTCCTCTCTTCGCCCAGGCCTTAGCGAGGTCTCCAATCGTGATTATCCCAACGGGTCGGTCTCCTTCAACAACCAAGATCCTCTTGATCTTCCGCTCTAGCATTATGTTGCGTACGGCTCCAAGGGTGTCTTGGGGGGTGACGGCAGCTACCTCTGGGGTCATGTAATCTCTAACCTTGCCCACCAAGAGGATCACCTCATTGGAGGGGTCAGACGGGAAATGTGCCCTTCCATGAGTTCGCGAGCCTCAACCTCTCGCGGAGGATGAAGACCACATGCGGGGCCACTCTGACTATGTCGCGTGCCGATATGATTCCCACAACCTTGCCTTCCCTGTTGACAACCACCAATCGCCGTATGTTCTTCTCAGACATGATCCTGGCGGCCTCAATGAGATCCTCACTCTCCCCGATAAGGACTGGATTCTTGGTCATTATCTCTTCCACTTTGACGTCTTCTGGCTTTCTACCATCTTCCTTGGCTACGAAACGCGTTATTATATCCCTCTCAGTCACGATGCCAACGAGCTTCTCGCCCTCCATTACGACGACGGATCCGATGTCGCGCTCTTTCATGATCCTAGCGGCCTCTGCCACGCTTCGATCTGGAGAGATCGCAATGACTTTTGGAGTCATTACTTCGCTAACCTTCAGCCCCTCACCAACAGAGTCCTCCTCGGGGGGCGGTACCAATGCCCACCTCAACTTTCAAACCCCCTCATTAACCCACAGGGGTCACGATCCTGACCCCACCCGAGGGCAGTAGCCTCTGGAGATCTTCCACTTCGATCCTTGCTGGCACTCCCCTCCTCCTTACCGCATCTCTCAGACTTTCGATTAAAACTCTTATGGCCTGATCTTTTGGCAAATCTCCTGGTACAATTTCAAAACCTGTTACAATGGGGTTTACCACGCTAGGTGGTCTCGAAATCACCTTGTAGTCCTCCTTATGCTCGATCACTCCGATTACTAGCCTGAGTTCACCCCTCAAATATGAGCGTCTCCCCTCAATGTAGAAGGAGCCCCTGGGCAGGAAAGTTCCAGAAGGAGCGTGCGTTGAGACCCGATCCCCGCGAACGTAGAATACGTCGGCCTGCGAGAGCCCCTCTCTCCAGGCTTTGGAGTACGAAGCCGCGTAGCAGGCGGCCTCCCTAATGGTAGCCTCATCTACCTCCCTTCCGCGCGTCTTGACTATCACAACGGCTCCGCCGGGCATGTCTACGTGGAAGAATAGATCTCTTGGCTCCATGTACCGCTTTACCAACTCCATGTTTGTAGAGGCATCCAATCCTGCCAGAACGAGCATTCCCCCAGAAGACACGAACCACCTGAACCTCTCGTACCACGCCTTCCTCTTCTTCTTTCGAATCGTGACGACGTATTCAGGTTGGGGCTCTGCTAGACGTTTCTGGAGGTCTTCTATGATCTCTCCTATTCTGGCGGCCTTTTGCTCGAGTTTCTTAGCTCTATCATACAGTCTGGCCGCATTCTCCGCCGCAGAGAGGCGCAGTTCTAGTTCAACGGGCCCCGCAGATGTCTCTATACGAGCAACTCCTCTAGACCTATCGACTTCAACTCCCTCGACTTGCTCGCCCTTCCTAACCCGATGAAGGAGCAGATCTACTTCCCCTAGCCTCGCGAATATCTCGTTAGCTATCGCACGCAACCTCTTTGCCTCCTTTTCGTACTCCTTACGAAGCGCTAACTGTTTCTCGATGCTCTCCCTCGCCCTGTCTGTGGTGACCTCTCCTCTCACAGACTCTACGATCTTCTCCGAGAGGTACGCATCCAACATCTGGTTGAAGGTTCCCTCAAACCTCTTGGTTACGTACCTCTCGGAGAGAACTCTGAGCGGGAAGGCAGAGAAGTCCACGTACCCATCCCTAGAAAGATAGAGCGTCGGCTCCGGGGGTAACTTCAGGCGGTCTATGAGCGCCTGCGTGGCACGAGCGAGTTCACTCCAACGCTCCCTCAAGTCTTTGAGCTTAGCTCGCAGGTCTACGCTCGCCTGTCGAGCAATCTCCTCCATGTAAGGTGGGCCGATCCCCAGTCGGAAAGTCAGAAGCCTCCAGACCTCAGTGTCGCTATTTGTCTCGAATTCTTGAAGCAGCAGATCCTCCCCAACCTCTTCTGGCGGTATGCTATCGCTAGGAGGCGGTACGTACTTCACGCCCCTTCGCAGGGTTCTAGCTCTTACGGTCAAGCTCCTAGCTAGCTGGAGGATGAGTCCTTGCTCGTCGGTGAGAATCAGATTTCCCTTACCAAACAACTCTACGTGCAGCCAGCCAGACCGCTCGCCCTCATATCTGAAGGAAGCTATTCTCTCTAACCCTCTCTGCTGAATCTCAACGATCCTTGAACCTTTCAACGCCTTCCTGAGTCCCATTGCGAGGGGAGGTGGCACCTTTGGCTTCTCCCACTCTAGCTCACTCAGGTATACCGCACCTCCAAGCCACAAGATCAGCTCAGCCCTCTTAACGCTCCGCCCCAGGCGGAGGGAGAACAGGGAGTCACTGAGCTGATACGCCTTCTCGACCCTCAGGGGAAGCAGGTTTTCAATCTCCCGTAGAGCGAATCGCAGATCAATTCCCGCCATTTTCAGCCTTGCTGACATCCTCTAACTGTCAATCTAACTACGTCTTTAAAGAGGAGCATTGCTCGGCATCACCGATCTCAAATGCCCCTCAAAGACACCCTGTTCTGGCTCAAGTTCTTTGCGCTCTCGGCAGCTGGGCTCATTGCTGGTCTCTTTAGCATGTCAGCCGTGGAAGGCTTGACTCTATTCTTCTTCACCGACGTTTTGGTCGGCGTAGCATTCCTGACGTGGAAGAAGGAAGCAATCTCGAGCTTAGGTCTCTATAAGGCCTTCAGGGAGTTCTTCATGACATCATTTCTGGCATTCTTGCTCATGTGGACGCTCGCCTTGAACTTCACATCTGGGGGGGTGGCGCTCTACCTAGCCAGCCCGACGCCGGGCGTTCAAGAGCTCAGGCCAGTCGTCCCCAAAGAGGGATTCCCCTACAACTCCATACTTGTTGTCGAGGTGACTGAAGATGGAATAACGGCGGCTCTGGGCACATGTGCACCGATAGACGAGGGAACGGTGGCTCTACCCAACGTCTCTGCGTCAGCCTCTGAGGCCGGAATAATACTGACTCTCGAGGGGACTATAGCGGAGGGGGGCGTCCTAGATCGTGGGTGGATAAAGGTCGAGTTCACTAACGACACGATAAAGGTCTCGCTCGCTGGCGGCGGATCTACCACCATTCCTGTGGGCGGCTCTGCGAGCATCTCTCTTGACGGCTACGAAGTTCAGTTGACCTCTTCAGAAACGCCTAGAGGTGCTTCAATCAAAGTCGTACTTGGGCCGCTCCCGCTAGCCGACGAAGATTATGTCGGAACCGGTCTCGGGGCTGTGATATCACACACGAGGATTGTGGACGGCAAGTTCTGCGTGTTCTCTCCGAATGTGCACCAGTTTAAGAGGACGGTCAGGGTAGGGGATGCGTACGTGGTGATGCGTGATTAATACTCCACAAGCCGCTCTTTATACCACTGAACCTGACGCTCTTGGGAAGCCCGAGTGGGGGTGACGGCATGGGGGGCTTTGAGTTCTTAGAGCTGGGTGGAGATATAGCCTTTGAAGCTTGGGGCGAGACGCTAGAGGAACTCTTCAGGCAGGCAGCCAGGGCTATGTACTCGTCCATGGTCGAGATAGACAGGGTCTCGCCCAGAGTGAGGCGCGAGGTGAAGCTAGAGGCTCCTCAGCTAGATATCCTGCTCCACGACTGGCTGGCAGAGCTGCTATTCATAACGGACACTGAGGGCCTCGTCTTCTCGGAGTTCGAAGTGAGCGTATCAGAGGGTGACGAGGGCTTCAGGCTAGAGGGGTCGGCTCTAGGGGAGGAGGTGGATCCGGAGAGGCACGAAGCCAAGACCGAGGTCAAGGCCGTCACTTACCACGAGCTAGACGTGTCTCAAGCGGATGGCCGCTGGGTGGCTCGAGTGATGCTGGATGTCTGAAAACTCCTAGGCTAGCCGGGAGAGGTCTGATCAGCCTCAACTCAATGAGGGCCTGATTTGACACATTCTTCCCCGCTTGTCACAATCCTGAGGTGACGCATTGGGAGATTATCAAGTCGACGAGCATGTACAGGCCTGCCCCAAGAAAGGCCACGGCAGACAGCAGTCTAAGCTTGGATGGAGAGAGCACCTTGGCC
>DRBY01000082.1 GCA_011042755.1 Thermoproteota archaeon
CTGTCTAAGAGTGACCTGACCCAGCTGTCATCTGTTTCGTCCTCCCTAGATGGCTGGACATCTATTCCTTCGAGCTTCCCTTTGAGCGAAGAGTCTGAAGATGGAAGCCACTTAGCCCTGAGGGAGATCTCCTTTAAGATGCTCCCCCCCTTACCTAGGAGAGATTCGGGGGACTCCATCACTCTCTTCGCGAGGTAATAACCGGCCCAGCTGTAGAAGGCCTCTAAGCCAATTGAGTGATACCACTCCCCATCCTTCTTGTATGAAACCAGTGGGATTACGCGCCCCCCTCCGCCCTCCTCGTCTGAGTACGGTCCGCCTAGCGTCAGTAGGAGACCCACTACTAGTCGATCTGGCTCTATCACTCTTTCGAACCTAAATGAGGAGTTCTCGTGAGGATCTAGCAGCCAGGGGCCTTGGTCAGAGAGCACATCCAGTAAAAATCCCTCTAGCTCAACCCTGGATATGCTTGCACCCTTACCGCTAGCCTGCATTCTCTCGGGGGCTACCCCCTGACACTCTCTTCCGCTAGGAGTATATAACCGCCTCGTGCGACCGATGCCGCTCTGAATTTTATGAATCAGCAACGATGTTCTGCCGATCTCCATGGCGCGAATCAGAACTTTCATCGCAGTTGACCTAGAAGATGAAGAGGCTATAGCGAGGATAGTTCAGATACAGAGGGAGATCTTAGCCACTGGAAATGACGTAAAGCTCGTGGAGCCAGAGAATCTCCATGTAACTCTCAAGTTCCTGGGGAGCGTCGACGAAGCCCTCATACCCGAGATCGGGAGGGTCCTCTCTAACCCTGAGATGCCACCTTTCAGAGCCAGGCTGGTTGGCCTTGGGGCCTTCCCAAACCCAACGAGACCAAGGGTCATATGGATCGGATTCGAGGAAGGGAGAAGGGAGATTGCAGAGCTGATGATGTGGGCAGACGCTAGGCTCAGGACGCTGGGCTTTCCTAAGGAGGCGCGAGAACCCGAACCTCACCTGACGATTGCAAGAGTCAAGAGGCTAAGGAATAGGGGCTCTTTGAGAAGGCTGTTTACCTCGCTAGTCTCAGCTGACGTGGGGATTATGGAGGTCTCAGAAATCAGGGTCAAGAAAAGCATTCTAAGGCCAGAGGGGCCTATCTACGAGACTCTTATCTCAATCCCCCTTCCGAAATCGGAATGATCAGGGAACAAATTTATTACCCGCAACACACCTCCCTTAAACAGGTCTTATGGCCCGAAGCCTCTCGTTTGCCCTCCTCCTTCTGATCTCGGTTCAGTATGCCACCTGTATCATGGTGGAAGACAGCGCCACTTTAGTGGTGAGAGTCGAGGGGACTATAACAAAGGGAGTGGCAGAGTACATAACCGGAGCCATAGACTACGCAAGAGAAGCTGGCGCTGCCGGGGTCGTCATCGTGCTAAACACAGATGGAGGTTTCCTAGACGCCACTGAAGAGATAATACTCGCAATGCGAGAGTCGCCCGTTCCCATCGCCGTCTACGTTCCACCCGGTGGGAGAGCTTTCTCAGCTGGATCTCTGATACTCTTAGCGTCAGATGTAGCGGGAATGGGGCCAGGATCTGCTATTGGGGCTGCAGAACCCAGGCCTTATGACCCAAAGGTCTCCAGCGCCGTAGCCAGCTGGGCTCGGAGCCTAGCTAAGAGTTCTGGCAGAAATGTCACGGCGGCCGAGTCTTTTGTCCTAGAGAACTTGGCCCTCTCTGCTGACGAGGCTCTCGCATTCCAAGTCGTAGAGCACGTGGCTGACACGCTGGAAGAGTTCATTGAAGCTATCGGCTGGCCGCTGCCTGCTCTGGAGGTAAAACCGAGTAGCAGGACAGCACTAATCATCCTGATCACTGAACCCTTGAACGCCTGGGCTCTTGTGATAATCGGTGGACTCTTGCTGCTTGCCGGGCTCTCGCACCCTACATACATCATGGAGGGGGTTGGCGCTGGGCTCCTAGTCTTGGGGCTATTCGGCCTCAACCTCATGGGAGTTGGCCTTGCGGCTGCAGGCCTCATCTTAGCTGGAGTAACTACGATGTTCTTTGAGCTGAAGACCGGCCACGGAGTTCTGGCGATCTCAGGGACGGTCATGGCTGCGATCGGACTCATGCTGGTGTACAGGGCGAGCCCCCTTCTCTCTCCAGGAGTCGGAGTCGAGGCCACAGTTGCCGCAGCCATCCTCGGCTCCGGAATCGTTGGCTTCTACCTGTACAAGATCAGGCAGACTTTGAAGCTAAAGCCGACTTGGGGAGATCTGAGCCAGCTAGTGGGCAAGACCGGCGTCGTGAGAAAGGCGATAAGGCCTGGATCAGAGGGCGTAGTCCTCGTTGGATCGGAGCTGTGGACAGCCGTGTCTGAGGAAGAGCTGGAGGAGGGCGAGCGAGTTAAGGTTGTGGGCGTTGAGGGCTTCAGGCTGATAGTGAGAGGTGAGAAGTGATGCTGCAGGCTGGACCCGCGTACCTCTTCGGCAACCTGTTCCTGATCATCATCGCGCTCATAATAGTGGCCCTAGTGGCTTCGGCTATCAAGGTAGTTCCCGAGTACAAGAGGCTAGTCATCCTCAGGCTAGGACGCTTCATGGGCATAAGAGGACCCGGGCTAGTACTCCGAATACCGATCATAGACCAGCTCATCTGGGTAGACCTCAGGGAGGGATACTTCACAGTGCCCCATCAGACGTGCATCACGAAGGACAACGCTCCAACAGATATCGACTTCATAGTCTACTACAAGGTAGTCGACCCGGCCGCGTCCGTGCTCAACGTCTCTGACTTCAGAGGCGCGGCCATAGGAATAGCAACAACCACTCTTAGGGCCGTGATAGGCGAGATGATGTTGGACGAGGTCCTAGCAAAGAGAGACGAGATCAACAACATCCTGAGAGTCAAGCTAGACGAGGTCACCGAGAGGTGGGGAGTCAAGATTACCAACGTTGAGATCAGAGAGATACTGCCTCCAAGGCCCGTTCAGGAGGCCATGATCAAGCAGATGGCTGCGGAGAGGAATAGGAGGGCTATGGTGACGGAGGCGGAGGGTAAGAAGGAGGCCGCCATACGGGTCGCGGAGGGAGAGAAGCAGGCTGCCATACTCAAGGCTGAGGGTGACCGTCAGGCCGCCATACTCAGAGCGGAGGGTTATGCCATTGCGCTGAAGACTATTTCCGAAGTGGCCAGAGAGCTAGACGAAAACACGATGAAGCTTCAATATCTAGAGGGGCTCAAGGCCATAGGGGGCGCAGAGTCGACCAAGATCCTGCTTCCCGTCGAGCTAATGGAGATGGTAAAGGAGTGGCTGAAGAAGGAGTGAGAGATCCTTGCGTCGGCCTCTGATAACTCTGCTGTCAGATTTTGGCACGCGAGACTATTACGTCTCTGCTATGAAGGGAGTCATACTTAGCGTACTTCCTGAGGCCGAAATCGTTGACATCACGCATCACATCACCCCTTTTTCCATACTGGAGGGGGCTTTCGTCCTCTGGCAGGCTGTGAAATGGTTTCCCCAGGGAACCGTGCACGTGGCCGTGGTAGATCCTGGAGTGGGAAGCGGGAGAGATCCTATCGTCATCAAAGCGGGTGGACACTACCTCGTAGGTCCAGACAACGGTCTGCTAGTGCCTGCTGCCGAGAGGCTTGGCCTAGAAGAGGTGAGAAGGATAGAGAACGAGGAATTCACCCTAGAGCGCACAGGCACATTCGATGGGAGGGACGTGTTCGCTCCCGCGGCAGCGCACATAGCTAGGGGCGTCCCTCTCCACAAGGTAGGGGCTAGAAAAGATGACTTCATCCGCTTAGAGCTGTTCCGGTACGAGACGTCGCCGGAGCATATCGCCGGTCACATCCTACACATAGATCGCTTCGGAAACGTAGTCTTGGACGTCCCAAGCAGCGTGCTGCCATCTGACTGGCCCAGAAGTTTGATTGTGGAGGTCGAGAGAGGAGAGCGCTTCAAGGCAAGAGTGTCCTCTCACTACGAGGAGGGTTCTCCCGGAGAGCTTTTGGTGATAGGGGGAAGCAGCGGCCTGCTAGAACTCTCGGTGAATAGAGGAAGCGCTGCCGAGGCCATCGGAGTGTTGCCTGGTCAGGGCATCAAGATATGGCCATCCGCGGCCGAGAAGTCCTCTGAGATATAGTAAGGCATCCCTATCTCTTATATTCTCACCAGCGCAATTAATCACTTGAAGGTTTCTTGGTTTGATTAATCCTCTCGTCACGCTAACAACAGATTTTGGCACGCGAGACTATTACGCCGCGGCCGTCCGAGGGTCAATCTTGCAGGAATGTCCTAATGCTGTGATCGTGGATATCACTCACGAACTGGAGCCATTTGACCTGAGGGGTGGTTCCTTCATTCTCTGGCAGGCCGTAAAGTGCTTTCCAAGAGAGACTATTCACGTAGTTGTAGTGTTTCCCGAAACGGGGGTCGAGAGAGTCCTAGCAATCAGGGCCGGAGGGTGCTACTTGGTGGGCCCAGACAACGGCATTCTCACGATGGCTGCAGAGGCGCTGGGCATTGAAGAGGTTAGGTGCGTCGAGAGCAGGGCCCACGTGACCAATGGTGCAAAGACCTTCGACGGCAGGTTCCTGATAGCCCCCGCTGCAGGTCGACTGGCGTCTGGGAGCCGGCTTGAGGAGTTAGGTCCAGAGGTAGCTGATTTCAAGAGGATAAACCTGTTCCGGGCTGTCGTAGGGTCTGACTCTGTTCGAGGAGAGGTCCTCCACATAGATAGGTTCGGCAACATAGTCACGAGCGTATCCGTCGAAGATTTGCCGAGCGATTGGGGTGGAGACTTAACCCTGGAGGTGAAGCGATCTCTGTGGAAAATTAAGCGAGCAACGTGCTACGCCGAGGGCTCTCCGGGAGAGCTTATACTTGTTGGAGGAAGCGTGGGGTTAGTTGAGATTTCCCTCAACAGGGCAAATGCGTCATCGCTTCTGAGCCTAAAAGTTGGGGATGAGATCACAATAAACAGGCCTCAGTCGCCGTAGGATCAGTCTCTTCCCACCGGGATCAGAATTTTAGCCTCAGTAGGGCGATCAAATCCTTTATAAGCGGAAATACAGGCAAGCTCGCGGTGGGTACATTGAGCGAGGCATTGAACGAGGCCAAGAAGAGAGCCTTAATCCTATGGTTCGAGGAAGTCAGAAAAGACGACGTACCCTTAGTCGGCGGTAAGGTCGCCAACCTCGGCGAGATGATCTCATTTGGACTGCCTGTGCCACCCGGATTTGCCGTCACCGCCTATGCGTATCAGAGGTTCATAACAGAGACCGGCATAGCTCACGAGATCTATCGGGTCATAAAGGAGGTAGTCAAGGAGAAGAAGCCAGAGGAGTATCAGGAGGCCTCAAGGAGAATAAGGAAACTCATAGAGTCGACTCCCATCCCTTCAGAAATCGAGCACGCAATCAAGGCTGCCTACCGGAGGCTCGCGGATAAGCTGGGGATGCGCGATCCCCTCGTCGCCGCGAGGAGCTCCGCGACCGCCGAGGATCTACCCGACGCTAGCT
This sequence comes from Thermoproteota archaeon, assembly GCA_011042755.1. Next base: position 5,517 of record DRBY01000082.1, read on the forward strand.
TCGCCGGGCAGCAGGAGACGTTCCTGGGAGTGAGGGGAGAGGACGACCTCGTAGACAATGTGAAGAAGTGCTGGTCTAGCCTCTTCACGCCTAGGGCCATCTCCTACAGGGAGGACAAGGGGTTCCGGCACGAGGATGTCCTAATCTCCGTGGCCGTTCAGAAGATGGTGAACTCTAGGAGCGCCGGAGTGATGTTCACGATAAACCCAGTCACTGGCAGGGAGGACGAGCTAGTAATCGAGTCCAGCTGGGGACTCGGCGAGAGCGTCGTCGGCGGGAAGGTTACGCCCGACACATTCATAGTGGACAAGAAGACGCTCACGATAAAAGAGGCTATCGTGGGAGACAAGAAGATTGAGGTAGTCCTGCTGCCAAACGGCGGCACGGAAGAGAGGGAAGTAGAGCCTGAGAGGAGAAATGTACTCTCCCTAAGCGAGGAGGAGGTTAAGAAGCTAGCGGAGTTTGGCCTCATGATAGAGGAGCACTACGGCAGGCCCATGGACATAGAGTGGGCTATAGACAAGGACCTCGAGTGGCCTGAGAACGTGCTGATCCTGCAGGCGAGACCTGAGACCGTGTTCAGCGTGAAGAAGGCTCGAGAAGCTGGGGCGGCTAAGGTAGAGGAGGCCGCAGCAGCTCCAAGGGGAGAACCTGTAGTAAAGGGTCTCCCCGCGAGCCCGGGAATTGCCGCGGGCGTGGCGAAGGTGGCCTTCACGGTTGAAGAGGCTGCCGAGATGATCCAGCCGGGCGACATCCTCGTCACGAAGATGACGACTCCCGACTGGGAGCCCTACATGAAGATAGTCTCCGCCATAGTTACGGACGAGGGGGGGATGACGAGCCACGCGGCCATAGTCAGCAGAGAACTCGGGATACCCTGTATCGTCGGCACCGGTAACGCGACCCAAGTTATGCAGACGGGAAAGGAGTACACGGTTGACGGCGGTACAGGAGTCGTCTACGAGGGAATCAGGGAGGACCTGGTGAAGAAGAAGGTCCCAGCTGCCGCTCCGACGGCTGCCGGAGAGATAGTAGTGGCCCCGACTCTCGAGATACCCGTGACCGGCACCAAGGTCTACATGAACTTGGGGATCCCCGAGAAGATCGAGGAGTACAAGAACCTGCCGATCGACGGCATCGGCCTCATGAGGATAGAGTTCATCATCGCCAGCTGGATCAAGATGCACCCGCTCTACGCGATAGCCCACGGCAAGGAGAACTTCTACGTCGAGAAGCTGGCAGAGGGAATAGGCATGGTCGCCAGGGCCATCTACCCGAAGCCCGTCGTCGTGAGGTTCAGCGACTTCAAGACCAACGAGTACGCCAAGTTGGAGGGAGGCGCCGAGTACGAGCCTGAAGAGCCAAACCCGATGATAGGGTGGAGAGGCGCCTCCAGGTACATCTCACCTCAGTTCGAGCCAGCCTTCAGGCTCGAACTCAGGGCAATAAGGATGCTCCACGAGCAAGGCTTGAAGAACGTGTGGGTCATGGTGCCCTTCGTCAGGACTGTCTGGGAGGCTGAGAAGACCATAGCGATCATGGAGGACGAGGGACTAAGGCCGGGCAGGGACTTCCAGGTGTGGGCCATGGCCGAGGTGCCGAGCATAGTGGTGCTCGCCGACCAATTCAACAAGTACTTCCAAGGCTACTCCATAGGGTCCAACGACCTGACCCAACTGACGCTGGGCGTCGACAGAGACAGCAGCGCGCTTCCAGCCATAGATCCCAGGTACTTCGACGAGAGAGACCTCGCGGTCAAGAGGATGATCCAGCACCTGATCAAGGTTGCCCACAGGGACGGGAGAACTGTCAGCATATGCGGGCAGGCTCCCAGCGTCTACCCAGACTTCACGGAGTTCCTAGTGAGGTGTGGCATCGACAGCGTAAGCGTGAACCCCGACGCGGTCATCGAGACTCGCAGACTGGTGGCGAGGATCGAGAGGAGGCTCGTCTTGGAGAAGCTCAGCAAGCTCGAGGAGACAGAGGACATCTTCGAGTTCGACATCTTCTGAGCTGAGGAGTTAGAACTCCTCACCCCTCTCTTCTTTCTCTCTCCTCAGAGTGTAATCAATGAGAGGCTGACTCTGCTCCGATCTCCTTGCTCGAGAGACCATATTCCTAATGCGCCTGCCATCGTAGTATCCTGAGCCGAGGTATATCTCGCCGGATTTCACGATCACAGGTCCAGGCTCAACCCCCGGGACTTCGCCTTTCTCTATGTCGGAGCCCGACATCCAGGCATCCACATCCTCTGGGTCGACCTCCACCACATTCTTTGTCGCTAGAGGGCCCAGCAGCCTAGAGCCCTCAATGCTGAGGTGGGGGCCAAATGGCGTCTCTTTAGCCACGTAGACTCCAGCCACGCTGGCGACATCTAAGAAGTCCAGAGTCTCCGTAGATACCAGCCTCGCCTTCCTTGCCGAGGAGAGTAGGACGTAGCCCTCCGGGATCTCATCTATCCCGAACCTCTCGCGGAGTAGTGCTGTGATTCTCTCCTCCCTGCCCAACCTCGCCTCCATCCTAACACTCTCCCCCTGCATCCAGAGGTTTCTTGATCAGGGCTACGAAGAATGCCTGAGTATCGTTGTCCTGCGGGTAGATTCGGAGCGCCCGAGATAGCGCTGGGTCGAGCTCCCTATCCTCCCACCTAGTTAAGCCTGGCCTGGCCTTTAAGTTGAGTATCTCAGGCCTCACCAGCTCGGCACCTTCTCTCAGGAGGCTCAGAACCACGAACTCGTTTTCTTCTGGGTCTAGCGTGCACGTGGAGTAAACCATCAATCCCCCCTTCTTGAGGAGCCTGTAGCCAGCGAGTGCGAGGGACTTCTGAAGGCGAGAGATCCTCCTAACGGCCCTCAAGCTCCACCTCTTAAGAGCCCCCCAGCTCCTCCTAGCCTCGCCCACCGCAGAGCAGGGGGCGTCCACGAGCACTCTGTCAAACCTCCTAGAGCTGAGTACCTTGGGGAGAATCCTGCCGTCTCTCACGGTCACGACGACATTGGGGCACCCCATCCTCTGGATGTTGGCTGAGAGGGCGTTGGCCCTGCCGAGGTTGGAGTCATTAGCCAGGATGACCCCTCTCCAGCCCATCATCTCCGCCATTTGAGTAGTTTTAGAGCCAGGAGCGGCGGCCAGATCTAGGACTCTCTCGCGAGGCTGCGGATCTAAGGCAACTGGCGGAACCATCGATGCAGCCTCTTGGACATAGTAGAGACCTAGCTGATGCTCTGGAGTAGCCCCGAGCCTCTCTGGACCCCTCAAAACCCAAAAGCCAAAGTCGTACCAAGGGATCTGCTCGAGCCTCCACCCCCTCGACTCCAGCCTTTTCCTGAGCCTGTGAGGGTCGGCCTTCATCGGGTTGAGTCTTATGGAGGGAATTGGCCGAGTCGCCATGAACCTCAAGAAGAGTTCGTACTCGCTTCCCATGAGCTTGCGATATCTCTCTTGAAACGCTGGCTTCAGAACACCTTCTGGGAATCTCTCCAAGTCCTCCCCCTTCCCCGGGCCGGGGGCCACCCTCGATAATAGTGCGTGGTCAGGGTTAAACTCATTACGTAACCTCCCGGCAGGGAGGCGATTTGGCATGAGCGTTGACGCGAAGGCCCCCGTCGAGAGCCCAGAGGTCAAGGAGATACTAGTTAGGTATAGAGACGTGTGGGCCATCTACTACGGAGAGGCCCTCATTGGCTGGGACATGGAGACCTACATGCCAGCGGGAGCTTCTGCGGAGAGAGGAGAAGCTAGAGCGACACTTAGGAAGCTCGTGCAGAGACTGCTGACGCACCCCGAGTTCGTGACCCTGGTTGAGAGCGTCGATCCTAAGAACGACTTTGAGAGGGGAGTAATCAGAGTCCTCAAGAGAGACATCGAGTACTTCACAAAGCTCCCGCCGGAGTTCGTAGAAGAAGAGGCCAAGGTTACCACCAAGGCATTCTTGGTGTGGAGGGAGGCGAAGGAGAGGGATGACTTCGAGCGCTTTGCTCCGCTCCTCGAGAAGGTGTTCGAGCTGCAGAGGAGGAAGGCTGAGTACTTGGGTTACGAAGACCACCCCTACGATGCTCTCTTAGATCGATTTGAGGAGGGCCTCACGGTCAAGGACTGCGAGCGTATCTTCTCTGTGGTAGATCGGCTCTCTGACCTCTTCAAGAGGATCATCGAGGGGAGGCCCAGGGAGCACTCCCTAGAGAGGGAGGCTTACGACGAGAGGGATATGAAGAGGCTCAACGAGCACATCCTGTACATCTTGGGGTACGACTTCAGCAGAGGGCGCATGGACGTGTCCGCGCATCCCTTCACCCAGGGGATCGGATTAGATGACGTTCGCATCACCACTTGGTACCACGGGAGAGACTTCAGGAGGTCCCTGCTGGCAGTGATGCACGAATTTGGCCACGCTGCCTACGACCTCAATATAGACAGGGCGTACTGGGCCACTCCAGTTCAACAGGGCGCCTCTCTTGGGGTTCACGAATCTCAGTCTAGGTTCTGGGAGAACATCGTGGGCAGGAGCAGGGAGTTTGTTGAGACCACGTTTGACGAGATGGTACTGGCGCTGCCGTTCTTGAGGAGGTACTCTCCCAGCGACGTCTACGAGTACTTCACGCTAGTGAGGCCCGAACTCATCCGGGTCGAGGCGGACGAGGTCCACTACGGGCTGCACATCTACCTGAGGTACGAGATAGAGAGGCGAGCGATGGAAAGCGAACTCGGCGTGAAGGAGCTCCCGGAGTTCTGGAGTGAAGAGATGGAGCGGCTCATTGGAATTGAGCCAAAGGGATACGCGGACGGCGTGCTTCAGGACGTGCACTGGTCGCTGGGCTACGTGGGCTACTTCCCAACCTACTTCATTGGCACGGTTCTGTCAGCCCAGATAGCCTCGAAGATCCCGGATTTGAGTGAGAAGATCTCACAGAGGAGGTTTAAGGAGATCGTGGAGTTCCTGAGGGAGCGAATTCAGAAG